>NZ_LIRG01000394.1 GCF_001419695.1 Streptomyces prasinopilosus | reverse complement strand
GCGTCCACGCCGGCGTAGACGCTGCCGAGGACGACGGTGCGGTCGTGGACGCGCTCGCCAACCGCCACGCCAACCGGTCCCGGCTGCTGCGGGGCTCCGCCTCCTACTACGCGGGCGGCCTGCGCGCGGTCACCGGCTGGCGGGCGGCGCGCTACCGGGTCACGGTGGACGGCGAGGAGCACACCCACACCGGGTACACCGTGGTCGCCGCCAACTCCGGCTACTACGGCTCGGGCCGCGTCATCGCCCCCGACGCGCGCGTCGACGACGGCGTCCTGGAGGTCGTGATGATCGCGGACGCCCCGCGGCGGCTGTTCTTCGGCCTGATGAACGACCTCAGGACCGGCGCCCACGTCCACCGGCCCCAGGTGCGGATCCTGCGCGGCAGGGAGATCCGCATCCTCGCCGACCGGGACGTCCCCTACGGAGCGGACGGCGAGGTCGAGGCCGTCCTCCCGGTGACCCTCAGGGTCCTGCCCGGAGCGCTCCGCGTGCTGCGCTGACCGAGCGCTCCGTGCACTCCGCCGGCCGGCTGCGGAGACCTCCGGAGCCGCACCGCACGGCAGAGGGTCAGGCCGATTTGCCGAGGAAGGACAGCAGCGCCCGGTTGACCTCCTCGGCGTGCGTCCACAGCAGACCGTGCGGGGCGCCCTCGATCTCCACGTACTCGGCGCTCGGCAGCGCCCGGCGGAACGGGCGCCCGGTCGAGTCGATCGGCAGGATGTTGTCCGCCGTGCCGTGCACGATCAGGGCGGGCACGTCGATGGCGGGGATGTCGCCCCGGAAGTCGGTGAACCACGTCATCGGCGCGGCCGCCGCGGCGAAGAACCCGCCCGAGGAGGCCGTGTGCCAGCTGTTGCGGACGGCTTCCGGACTGATCCGGCTGTTGAGGTTCTCGTCGAGGTTGTAGAAGTCCTTGAAGAACGACGTGTAGAACGCGTACCGGTCCGCCTTCACCGACGACGAGATGCCCTCGAAGAACTCGTGGGGCGCGGCGCCCGCCGGATTGTCGTCGGTCTTCAGCAGACAGGGTTCCAGCGAGGCGAGGAAGGCCACCCTGGCGATCCGGTCCGAGCCGAACCGGCTGACGTAGCGGGCGACTTCACCGGTTCCCATGGAGAACCCGACGAGTACGGCGTCCGAGAGGTCGAGGGTCTCCAGGACCGTGTTCAGATCGGCGGCGAAGGTGTCGTAGTCGTAGCCCGTCGTCGGCCGGCTCGACCGCCCGAACCCGCGCCGGTCGTAGGTGATCACGCGGTACCCGGCGTCGAGCAGCGCGGCGGACTGTTTCTCCCAGGAGCCGCCGTCGAGCGGGAACCCGTGGATGAGGACCACGGGCTGTCCAGCCCCGTGGTCCTCGTAGTAGAGCTCGATGTCGGCGGAGTTCTCGCGTCCCACGGTGATGTGAGGCATGGGCTTCAGTCTCTCCTCGGCTGGGTGTCGGACGGCCCGGCCCGCGGCCCCGCCGGGGCGGCGGGCCGGGCGACCCCTCCAGGTTCGCGCGCCCCGCGCGAGCCCGCATCCGGTCACGTGCCGGCGAAGGGGGCGGGGCCGCCGGGCCACGGCCCCCGGGCGGGGCCGCCGCCGGTCCGCCGGCGGCCCCGAGGGGGTCAGCCGTTGCGGGGCCGCACGGTCATCACCAGCCTGCGCGGGCGGACGGTGGCCCGGGCCACCGGCTCGACGACCTGGCCGGGGGACAGGGTCAGCCGGACCCTGCGCAGGATCGTGGCGAGGGCGGTGAGCAGTTCGGTGAGGGCGAAACGGTCGCCGATGCACTTGTGCTTGCCCGCGCCGAACGGCAGGAATCCCGGTGGCGGACCGCCGTCCAGCCACCGGTCCGGGAGGAAGGCCGAGGGATCGGGGAACAGCTCGGGATCGCGGTGGAGGGCGTGCTGGCAGTAGGCGAGTTCGGTGCCGGGAGGCAGGGTCCAGGGGCCGAGGCGGGTCTCGGTGACCGTGCGCCGGGTGACGAGCCAGCCGGTGTGGTGCAGCCGCAGCGTCTCGGTGACGACCCGGCCGAGGAAGGGCAGCCGGGGCAGGTCCTCGAAGGTCACCGCTCTCCTGCCGAGGACCTCGTCGAGTTCGCCCAGCACCCGGTCCTCGACATCGGGATGCCGGGCGAGTTCGTACAGTGCCCAGGAAAGCACCGACGCCGTCGTCTCCGTACCGGCCACGGCCAGCGTCAGGATCTCCGAGGAGATCTGATGGCCGGTCAGAGGCTGTCCGGTCTCCTCGTCCCGGGCCCGCAGCAGCAGGGACAGCATGTCCCCGGTGTCGCGTCCGGAGGCCTGCAGTCCACCGACCGCCGTGTCGATGGTGGCGCGCACGGCGTCCCGCGCCCGGTCGAAACGGCGGTTGACGGGCAGCGGCAGGCGCTCGACCCAGTCGGGCAGCATGACGCGGGACCCGACCCCGTTCATCACGACCGACAGATCACGGCGGAGCCGGCGGAAGGTCCGCTCGTCCAGACTGCCCGAGAAGACGGTCTTGACCAGCATGTCCAGCGACAGGCCGACCATCGCCTCGCGCACGTCGAGGGCCTGGCCGGGGCGCCAGCCGTCGGCGGCGCCGGCCGCCTCCTCGCGCATGACGCCGACGTACCCGGCGATCTCGTGGTGGGTGAACGCCGGCTGGAGCTGGCGCCGTTTGCGGACGTGGGCCTGCCCCGACGCGGTGACGACGGAGTCGCCCAGCAGCTGGCCCATCTTCTCGAAGAACCTGCCCTTGTCGAGGCTCGGGCCGAGTGCGACGAGCATGGTGCGGATCAGGGCCGGGTCCTGGACGACGACCGTCCGCGTCCCGGGCTGCAGGGTGATCTCGACGAGCGGGCCGTGGGCGGCGCGGAGCGAGGCGATGAAGCCCAGGTTGTCACGCAGGAGGTGGACCGCGTGGCCGAGGACCGGAAGCGATCCGGCGGCCCTGGGGACGGGGGGAGGAGGGGCGGAGAGCGTCACGTGGGGGTGCTCCCTTCACGGTGATGTCCGGCGCGTTGATCACTTCCCTCCTACGAGGGGTGGTTAACCGGACACAGCACGTGTCGCGCGCCGCGCGTCCCGTGCGAATCGCCCCTTCGCCCGTCCGCCCGCCCGGCGAGGCCGGCGGCGGGCGGACGGGCGGGAGCGGCGTTCTCGGAGCTCAGCCGGCGTACACCCTGCCCTCCTTCACCACGTAGTGGACCGGCTCGGAGCAGCCGATGGACGGAGTGACCAGCAGGCTGACCGTGAGGGGGGCGGGCTCCGTGCTCGCGGTCGAGAACCGGCAGACGGCGCCCGCACCGGTGAGCGGGTACCAGAACCAGCCGTCCACGTCGCCGACGGTCACCCGGTCCGACTCCTTCCAGGCGCCGTCGGAGCGCGTGTGCACCTGCAGGCGCACGGACGCGGCGTACCCGTCCTCGGCCGAGCGGAGCGCGGTCAGCGTGATCCGGTGGTCGGTGCCGAGGACGGACGACGCGATCTGCCGCTGCTGCGGCGCGGCGGCGCCCGCGTTCGACATCCCGGCGCCGGCCGCGCCGAGGGCCGCCGCCGTCAGGACGGTGAGCGCCGCGGCGGTGCCGCGACGGGTGCGAGAACGCATCGGGCTCTTGTGGTTCATGTCTGTTCCCCCGTTGGAACGCGTGCGAGTCGGCAGGACACGGAAGGACGGACCGCCCGAATACCCCCGTTCGAGGAGGTTCGGGGAGGTTCACCGAGGAAGACGTCCCGAACGGGCCCGGGGTTGTACGGCGGGGCGCGGCCGCCCCTGGGCTACCTACGCCCGGCCGGTGAACTCCCAGCTCCCGTGGGGCACCTGGAAGATCACGAACCCCGGCTCCGTACGGAGGTACCGGGCCCCCGCCGGCACCGTGACCCGGGACCGTTCGTCCGCCGGTACGTGCACCTCGGCGGACGCCCCCACGGGGACCCGCACCACCAGCCGCAGCCGGCCGTCGATCCGGGACCAGGACACCCCCGCCGGCCCGCGCACCGTCCGTATCGTGGTGCGCGCCCAGTCCACCCCCGTACGCGCGTCGGGCCGCACCACGAAGGTGGCGTAGCCCGCGTCGCCCGGCCGCAGGCCGGCCACGTTCTCGTAGAGCCACTGGGCGACCGTGCCCTGGAAGTAGTGGTCGCGGGAGCGCGAGTCGGCCGGCCACATCTCCCACATGGTGTCGGCGCCCTGGGCGTGCCAATATCCCCAACTCGGGTACGTGCGTCGGGTGGCGACGGCGTGGGCCACGTCCGGACGGCCGTGCGCGGACAGCACGCGCAGCAGCACGCTGGTGCCGAGCGCCCCGGTGTTGAGGTGGTTGCCGCGCTCCTCGACGTCCCGCACCAGGCTGTCGACGACGCTGGCGCGGGCCCCGGCCGGCACCATCCCGAAGGCCAGGGGAACGGCGTTGGACGTCTGCCGGTATCCGGGGTCCTTCGCCGTGCGGTAGTACCCCTCGGGCCCGAGGAAGGCGGTGTTGAAGGCGTCCCGCAGCTTCCCGGCGGCCTCGCGGTAGCGGTCCGCGGTGCCTTCCTCGCCCAGTGTCCCGCCCATTTCCGCAGTGTGCAGCAGGGCGCGGTACAGGTAGGCGGTCGCGGTGAGCCGGGTGTCCTCGGGCGGATTCCCGCCGTAGCCGGGCGGCAGGTAGTCGCCCAGCGCGGTGACCGCCAGACCGTCCCGCAGTCGGGAGAGTTCCCAGTCCAGATAGCGCACCAGCGTGTCCCAGTGCTCGCGGGCGGCCCGTTCGTCGCCGTACACGCGGTACATCTCGCGCACCACGAACGGGTAGACGGTGGTCCACTCGGGGGAGGGCCCCAGGTCGCCGTAGCCCCAGCCCCCGCTCGGCACGATCACCGGCAGCTGCCCCTCGCCGGTCTGACTGTCCGCCAGGTCGCCGAGCCACTTGGACAGGAACCGGTGCATCCCGAAGGCGTAGGCCATGACGGGCGCCCCGAGCTGGGCGTCGCCGGTCCAGCCGTTCTTCTCGTACATGGGCGTGTCGGTCGGGATGCCGTGCAGATTGTTGAGCACGGTCCGGCGCATGGCCCCGTCCAGCCACTCGTAGAACGGCTCGGAGCAGGCGAAGGAGCTCACCTCCTCGACGGGCGTGTGCACCAGCCGTCCGAGCACCTGGTCGGCCGAGGGTCGCGCGGGCAGTCCGGTGATCTGCACGTAGCGGAAGCCCTTGTAGGAGAACGAGGGCTCCCAGACCTCCTCGTCGGCCCCCGCGCAGATGTACTCGTCCGTCTGGAACCGGCCCGGGACGTGACCCGTCTCGGCGTGCACGCTGCCGTCCTCCTTCAGTTTCTCACCGTGCGTCAGGCTCACCACGTCGCCCTCGGCGGCGCCCCGCACGGTCAGCCGGGTCCAGCCCGCCATGGTGCGGCCCATGTCGACCACGTACACCCCGGGCCGCAGTTCGCCGATCCCGGCGGGACGCACGGTCCCGACGATCTCGATCGGGTCGTGCGGCTGGGCGCGCAGCCGCCCGGCCGGTGCCTCCTGGATCCGGGCGGCGCGCCAGCCGCCGTCGTCGAAGCCCGGCCGGGTCCACCCGTCGGGGACCAGCCGGGCGTCGAAGGTCTCCCCGGCGTAGAGGGAGTCGGAGCGCGTCGGGCCCTCGGCCATCCGCCAGTCGTCACCGGAGACGACGGTCGTGCGGGAGCCGTCCGGGTGGTCCACCTCCAGCTGCGCGAGGAGCCGGGGTTCGCCGTGCCAGGGCGGCCGGTGCCAGTTCCAGACATTGGGGGTCGTCATGCCGAAGAAGCCGCGCCCGAGGGTGACCCCCAGGGCGTTCTCGCCGCGTTCGAGCAGCTCGGTCACGTCGTGCACGGCGTACAGGACGGTCCGGTCGTAGTCGGTGAACCCCGGGTCGAGGACCTGGTGCCCGACCTTGCGGCCGTTGATCTCCGCCTCGTAGTAGGCGAGTCCGCTGATGTACAGCCGCGCCCGGAAGACCTTCTTGCGGACGGTGAAGGCGCGGCGGAGGAGCGGTGCGGGCGATTCGGGCGCCGCCACGGCCGGCCCCGTGCCCCAGGGCCCTTGCCCGTAGGGGGCGAGGACGACCGCGGGCGCCCAGTCGCTGTCGTCGAAGTCCGGCCGTTGCCAGCCCTGCCGCACGGTTCCGCAGGTGCGCCAGCCGTCGCCGGTGGCCAGTTCGTGGCGCTGCCCGCCCACCGTGTCGACGAGCAGCCGGACCAGCAGCCCGCCCGGGTTGACCGAGGCCCCGCCCCGGTTGGTGGCGAGGGCGGCCAGGACGACGTCCCCGGCCCGGACGCCCGCGTCCGGCGTGGCGGTCGCCGCCGCACGGACGAGCCCGGTGACGTCCGCGGTTCTCCCGGTGCGCCAGCCGTCCGTCTGCTGCGGGGCGTGCAGGACCTCCTCACCGCCGAGGTACAGGGTGAAGTCGTCGTCGGCGGTGGCGACCACCGTGGCCCGCTCCACCTCGGTCCCCGCGGGCAGCGTCAGGCGGCCCCTGAACCATCGCGGCCCCTCGGGCGCGCCGGAGGGGGTGGCGTCCGGCGACCAGATCCAGTCGGCTCCGTCGAACGAGGGCGGAGGCGGTGGTGCGTCGGCCCCGATCCAACGGGCTCGCCACTCGTCCGGGGACAACGTTGTCTCCCACCAGCGCGGTTCGCTCCAGCGCGCCGCGCGCCCCTGCGCGTCCCACACCCGTACCCGCCAGAAGTAGCGGGTACGGGGGCGCAATGCGGGGCCGCCGTAGGGGATCCCGATGCTGCGGTCCGAGGCGACCCTGCCGGAGTCCCACACCATCCGGCCGTCCCAGCGGGCCCGGTCGCGGACCACCTGGATCCGGTAGGCGCCCTGGCGTGCGTGCCGTCCCGGGGCCGCCAGCTCCCACGACAGGCGCGGCCGTTCCACGTCGGTTCCGAGGAGCGTCTCGGCGTACTCCACGGTGGTGCGTACGACCCGCAGCCCTCCGGGGTGCGGAGCGGCTCCCGGTGCCGCGGCCGCCATGGCGGTCGCCGGCGCGGTGGTGCCGAACGCGCCCAGGCCCGCTCCCGCGGCCACCGTCCCCCGCAGGAACACCCTGCGCTTCCATCCCTCGGCCATGATGTGCGTCCTCCGTTCGCCGTGCCCGGTGATTGAAACGATTCACATCCGTTCTTCGACGATCCTATGGACCCGGCGCGAGGCCCTACAAGGGGTGCGACGCCGTCAGGAGGGGTGCGGTGGAGGACGGAGTGCGGCCGCGAGGGATGAAGAACGGCCAAGTATGAACAGGAAATTCGACGATCTGACCGTGGCTGACGGGTTAATGTCAGTGTCAAGGAGCAGAATGATCACTGAAAGAGATCAACACCGGCGCCGCGCTGGGTACACGGTCTCGAGACCCGGCTCCGGAAAGGCCCAGCGATGCTGTTCACCGTCAACCAGACACAGGACCGTCCGCGCGCGGGG
>NZ_LIRG01000393.1 GCF_001419695.1 Streptomyces prasinopilosus | reverse complement strand
CCCCGCCCGGGCGGGGGAGCCGCCACGAGCGGGAGGACGCGCCCCGCGCGCCGCTCCCCGGCGTGCAGCAGGCATCCCCGGCGGACCTCTCCGGTCCCCGCCGGATCGTCTTCCTCGCCCACCGCGACCTGGACAACCCCTCGGCCGGCGGCTCCGAGCTGCTGGTCGACCGGCTCGCCGACGGCCTGAGCCGCATGGGCCACCAGGTCACCCTGCTGTGCGGGGGACCGGCGACCCCCGTCCGCGACTACCGCGTGGTGTCGGCGGGCGGCGCCTACAGCCACTTCCTGCGGGCCCGTTCCGCCTTCGCCCGGCAGGTCGGCGACTGCGACCTGCTGGTCGAGGTCTGCAACGGCATGCCGTACCTGGCGCCGATGTGGCACCGCGGGCCGACCCTGTGCCTGGTCAACCACGTGCACACCGACCTGTGGGGGATGCGCTTCGGCGGTCCGCTGGCTCCGGCCGCGCGGATCGGGCGCCGGCTCGAGCACTGGGCGCTGACCGGTGCCCGGCAGAACGGACTGCTGGTCGCCGTCTCCCCGTCGACCGCGGACGCGCTGACCGGGATCGGGGTGCCCCGCGAACGGATCCGGGTCGTGCACAACGGCGTGGAGGAACCCGGCCCGGGCACCGGCCGCTCCCCGGAGCCGCTCTTCGTGGCGGTGGGCCGGCTCGTCGAGTACAAGCGGATCGACCTGCTGCTCCGGCTGTGGGAGCGGGTGCGGCCGGTCACCGGCGGGCGGCTGGTGATCGTCGGCGACGGCCCCGAGCGGGAGCGCCTCGAACGCCTCGCCGGCCCCGGTGTCGAGTTCGCCGGCCACGTCTCCGAGGCGGAGAAGCACCGCCTGCTGTGCGCGGCCTGGCTGCTGCTGCACCCCTCCGCGGTGGAGGGGTGGGGCCTGGTCGTCACGGAGGCCGCCACGCGCGGCACCCCGACCGTCGCCTTCGACGTGCCCGGGCTGAGGGATTCCGTGGTGGACGGCGAGACCGGCGTCCTGGCCCGCGGCGAGTCCTCCTTCGCGGCGGCCTGGTGCACGCTCGCCCTGTCCGGCGCGCGGCGGGAACGGATGGGCGACACCGCCAGGGAGCACGCCGCCCGGTTCCGCTGGGACCGCACGGTGCGGCAGTTCCGCGCCGTCGCGGCGGAGGCGGTGCGGATCCACCGGCCATGAACGGCAGACGCATGACTGACAGGGGCATGACCCACAGAGAACCGGGCGGCACGGGTATGAGCGGCAGGGACAGGGGCGGCGGCACGCCGAAGGACCCCTCCCTGCGCCGTTCCCTGGCCCTCTTCCGCGCCTTCATGCGCGAGCAGGAGGACCCCGACGCCTGCTACGCCCTGCTCGCCCGGGACGCCGCCGACCAGGTCGAGGCGTACGGCGGGCCCGTCGCGGGCCGCGTCGTGGTCGACGTCGGCGGCGGCAGCGGACACTTCACCGAGGAGTTCCGCCGCCGCGGCGCCGACGCCTTCCTCTTCGAGCCGGATGTGCGGGAGCTGGCCGAGAAGCCGCCCGAGGGGACCGTGCTCGCGGACGGCTACCTGCTGCCGCTGCGCGACGGCGCCGCGGACGTGACGTTCTCGTCCAACGTCCTGGAGCACGTGGCCGATCCGCAGACCTTCCTCAGTGAGCTGGCCCGGGTCACCCGGCCCGGCGGGCTCGTCTACGTGTCGTTCACCAACTGGCTGTCGCCGTGGGGCGGGCACGAATGGGCCCCCTGGCACTATCTCGGCGCCGAGCGGGCCCGCGCCCGCTACCGGCGCCGTACCGGGAGGCCCGCCAAGCACACGCTCGGCGAGAACCTCTTCCCGGTACACATCGGCACCACCCTGCGGCAGGTGCGGGGCCGCTCCGACGTACGCATCGTCTCGGCGCGCTCCCGCTACTGGCCGTTCCTCACCGAGACCGTGGTCAAAGTGCCCGGTCTGCGTGAGTTCGCTACGTGGAACCTTCTCCTCATCCTCCGGCGGTGTCCCGAATGACGACCACGGTCCAGGCTCCCCCTCCGGCAGCCTCCTCCCGTACCGCGACCACCGCGGGCCCACCCCAGGGCCCGCGGTCGCGGCGCTGGCTGCTGGGTTTCTGGGCGCTGGTGTTCGCCCTCCTCCTGGCGGTACAGCCGGGGCGGCAGACCTTCGACACCAAGCTGGGTGTCACCGTCGACCCGGGACGGTTCCTCGCCGACCTGGGCCAGCTCTGGCAGAGCCAGGGCTCCTTCGGCGGGGTCAACAACCAGTACGTCGGCTACCTGTGGCCGATGCTCCCGTTCTACTGGCTGTGCGACCTCGTGCAGCTCCCGGTGTGGCTGGCCGAGCGGCTGTGGCTGTCGCTGATCGTGTCCGTCGCGTTCTGGGGCGCGCTGCGCCTGGCGGAGCGGCTGGGCGTGGGCAGCGGGTCGTCCCGGCTGCTCGCGGCGACGGCGTACGCCCTGTGGCCGCTGTTCACGACGGTGATCGGCTCGACGTCGGCCGCCGCCCTGCCGGGCGCGCTGCTGCCGTGGGTGCTGCTGCCGCTGGCGGACGAGCGCTACACGGCCCGGGTCGCGGCCCTGCGCTCGGCGCTGCTCGTCCCGTTCATGGGCGGGGTCAACGCGGCCTCGACGCTGGCGTCGCTGCTGCCCGTGGGCCTGTACCTGCTGTCCCGGCCGGCGGGCCCGCGCCGGTGGAAGCTGATCGCCTGGTGGACGCCCGCGGTCGCGGTGGCGACCGCCTGGTGGTGGATCCCGCTGCTGCTGCTCGGCGTGTACGGCGAGAACTTCCTGCCCTACGTCGAGACCGCGCAGACCACGACGGACACCATGGCGGCCACCGAGGCGCTGCGCGGGGCCGGCAACTGGGTGGCGTACCTGCACTTCGGTGAGGCGTGGCTGCCCGCGGGCTGGACCGTCGCCTCCTCGGTACTGGTGATCGTCTGCTCGGCGCTGGCGGCCGGTCTGGGCCTGGCCGGCCTGGCCCGGCGGGACCTGCCGGAGCGGCGCTGGCTGGTGCTGACCGTGCTGGTGACGATGCTGGTGCTGCTCGCCGGGTACGGCGGCGCGTTCGGCGGCCCGTTCCACTCGGTGGTGCAGGACTGGCTGGACGGCTGGCTGTCGCCGTTCCGCAACATCTACAAGTTCCAGACGGGCCTGGCGCTCGCCCTGGTCCTGGGCCTGGCCCACCTGGTGGGCACGGTCGCCCGGTCGCGGGCCGCCGACGGCGCCCACGGCCTCCGGCGGGCGCGCAGCCGGCGCTTCGCGCCCCTGGTCGCCGCGGTGCTGGTCCTGCCGGGGCTGATGTGGCCGTACCTCAACGGTTCGATCCTCGCGCCGGGCTCGTTCCGGGAGATCCCCGCGTACTGGGAGGCCACCGCCGACTGGCTGGAGGAGAACTCCCCCGACTCCCGCGCCCTCGTCGTGCCGGCCACCGCGCACGGCATCCACACCTGGGGCTCGACCATCGACCAGCCGCTCGACGTGGTCGCGAACTCCCGCTGGGCGCAGCGCGACTACGTGCCGTTCGGCACCCCGGGCAACCGGCGCGCCCTGGACGCGGTCGAGCAGGCCCTGCTGACCGGCGCCGAGGTGCCGGGCCTGGCCGACTACCTGAGCCGTGCCGGCCTGCACTACGTCGTCGTCCGCAACGACCTCGACCCCGACCAGGTCGGCCAGGTGCCGACCACC
Source organism: Streptomyces prasinopilosus (assembly GCF_001419695.1). Classification (GTDB taxonomy): domain Bacteria; phylum Actinomycetota; class Actinomycetes; order Streptomycetales; family Streptomycetaceae; genus Streptomyces; species Streptomyces prasinopilosus. Next base: position 3,354 of record NZ_LIRG01000393.1, on the reverse strand, counting down.
ACGGTCAAGCGCACCCTGGAGCAGTCCGGGTACGAGCGGGTCACCGGGCTCGGCCCGGTCTCGACCGCCGGAGTGATCGCCGAGGGCACCCCGCTCCAGGTCGAGGGGCTGTACCAGCAGCAGCGGGCGGTGGAGATCTACCGTCCGACCGGCACGGACGTCCGGCGTCCGGGACAGGCCGCGCTGGCCCCGATCGCCGACACCGCCGTGGTCTCCGGCGGACCGGAGGCACTGCTGCCGCTGGCCGACCGGCTGCGCGGCCGGCCGGCCGTGCTGACCGGCGACGAGCACCCCGGGCTCGGCACCCCGCCGGTGCAGGTGACCGGTGACGGGATGCGCTACGCGGACACCCGGTTCGGCCTGGTCAACTCCAACACGTCGTACACGTACACCCCCGACGAGCGCAACGCGCCCGACGCCGTGCAGGACGCGGGCGAACGGCCGCGCCAGATCCTGCCCAAGGAGGGCCTGGACCACCAGACGGTGGCCGAACTGCGCGGCGCCCGTTCGGTGTCGGCGTCCTCGTACGGCAACTGGCTGTTCCACCTGCCCCAGTACGACCCGGTGAACGCCTTCGACGGCAACCCGGACACGGCCTGGGCGGAGGGCTCGGCCGGCTCGCCGGACGGGCAGTGGCTGCGGATCGCCTTCGACGAGAGCTACGACATGCCGGACTCGCTCGGCGTCCTCCCGCTGCCGCAGGGCAGCGCGCGGGCGGCGGCGACCAAGGTGCGGGTGGAGACGGAGCAGGGCTCCGAGACCAGCTTCCTGCGGGCGAACGGAACCAAGCAGGACGTCAAGGCGCCCGCGGGCGAGACCCGCTGGATGAAGCTGACGATCGTCGACTCGGTCGCGCAGCGCACCGGTCTGGGCGGCGCGGGCTTCTCCGAGATCGACCTGCCGGACGTGCGGGTGACCCGGATGCTGCGGCTGCCCACGGACTCGGAGGACTCGACGGCGGCGGCCCAGGTCGTCTCGCTGCACCGCTCCGCCGACCCGACCGGCCTGTCCCCGACGGGCACCGAGAACGGACTGCACCGCCAGTTCACCACGGGCACGGCGGGCACCTACGAGATCACGGCGAGCGCGGTGCCCGTACCGGGCGAGGCCCTGGACCGCCTGCTGTACGAGGCGGCGCCCGACCAGCAGGCCCGGATCACCGCCACCGCCGACTCCACCGCCCGCCTCGGCGCGGGCCTGAGCGCGCGCAACCTCACCGACGGCGACCTGACCACCTCCTGGATCGCGGGCGACAAGCCGGTCGTCCACCTGAGCTGGGACGGCAAGCAGCCCGTCGACGAGATCGTGCTGGCCGCCGCGGGCGGTCTGTCCACCCGGCCGACCGAGGTCCACATCAGCTCCCCGGACGGCGCGACGATCGCGGGCGTCGACGACAACGGAAAGGTCACCTTCCCGGCCATCACCACGGACCGGCTCGACATCACGGTCACCCGCACCGCACCCCTCACCCTGCACAACCCCGTCGCCGGCGAGGACCTCGACCTGCCGGTGGGACTGACCGAGGTCTACGTCCCGGCGCTCGACGAGTACCGCACCCCGCAACCCTCCGCCGACCGGGAGTTCACCCTCGCCTGCGGCAAGGGCCCGGTCCTGGCCGTCGACGGCCGGCTGCACGAGACCGCCGTCCGGGGGACGGTGGGCGACCTGGTGGAGCGGCGTCCGGTGGACGTGACCCTCTGCCAGGAGGGCGAGGAGGAGACAGCCCTGGAGCTGTCGGCCGGGGAGCACCGGGTCGAGGCCGGGGACGCCGGCCCGCTGACCGTGACCGCCCTGACCCTGACCCGCGGCACCGTGCCGGACGTCTCGGCGGCCGAGCGCGAGCTGGAGGTCAAGGACTGGCTGGGCGACCGGCGGGAGCTGTCGGTCGGCTCGGGCGCCGCCTCCTACCTCACCACCTACGAGAACTACAACAAGGGCTGGACGGCCACCCTGAACGGCGAGGAACTGACGCCGGTGCGGCTGGACGGCTGGCAGCAGGGCTGGCGGATCCCGGCCGGCGAGAGCGGCACCGTGAAGCTGTCCTACGGTCCCGCCACCGCGTACGACGCCGCGCTGATCGGCGGCGGCGTCGGGATCGCGGTGCTGATCGCACTGGCCCTGTGGCGCCGGAAGGCCGAGAACCCGGACGCCCCGCAGCCCGCTCCGGCGTCGCCCGGACCGTGGCTGGGCGCGGTGGCGCTGACCCTGGCCGGCGTGGTGATCGCCGGCTGGTGGGCGCTGCTGGTCCCGGCGCTGGCACTGCTCGCGTGGCGCAGAGCCGCCCTGCTGGCGCCGCTGGCGCTGGCCGCCCTCGCGGGAGCGGGGATCATCGCGGCCTTCGGGGCCGGGGAGCCGGCGGGAGCGGGCGAGGGCGCCTTCGGGCACCTGGCGCAACTGCTGGCGCTGATCGCCCTGTTCGCCGCGCTGGTGAGCCTCGGCGGCCCGGACTCCGGGCGCAGGGTCCGGGAGGACGGCTGGGGCACCGGCCGGACGGACGGCACCGCGCCGGCCGGGCACGGACCCGCCGCCGGTCCGGGCCACGACACGGCGCGGTACGACACGCCCGCACCGCCCCTCGTTCCGGCGCAGTCGCCGCCCTCCGGCCGGGAGACGCCCACGCGGCAGCTTCCCCGCATGCGGAAGACGGGCGACCCGGACGGCGCGGCCGGCGGCCCGGCGGAGAGGGGCCAGTCCGGATGACCGCCCCTCTGCGGATCCCGTTCCCCGTGGTGGACGAGGTGTCCCGGCACTGCGTCCAGGAGGAGGAACCGGAGACGGTGCTCATCGAGGTGCACCTCCCCGGGGAACTGGATCCCGGCCGCCTGCGCAAGGCGTTCCTGGAGGCGCTGCGCCGGCACCCCCGCATCCTCATGCGGGAGGCGCCCGGCCCCTGGTACCGGCGCCGCTACGAGTGGGAACTGACCGATGAGCCCGACGTGGAGGCGGTGAGCTTCGCGCCGCCGGGCCCCGCCTCCCTCGGGGAGGCCCGGGCCCGGGCCATGGCCGTGGCGCCCCCGCTCACGGCGTCCCCGCCGATCCGCCTCGAGGTGGTGCCCGCCCCGGGCGACACCGAGTCCGGGGCGGGCGGCGGGGCGGACGGCCGCCCCGCCGCGGCGACGGGCACCGCGCTGCTGCTCACCCTCAACCACACGGCGCTCGACGGCCCGGCCTGCCTGCGCATCCTGGCCACCGCCGCCGAGATCTACGGCGGCCGGGACAACTCGGCCGCCGCCCCGCCCGTCCGGCCGGCCGAGCCGCCGCGGACGGACGCGGCGGGCCTGCCCTCCCCGTGGACCCCGCCCGCCCGGGTGGCCCGCGGCGCCCCGGTGCGGGTCCGGGGCGCCCGCCGCGGCA
>NZ_LIRG01000392.1 GCF_001419695.1 Streptomyces prasinopilosus | reverse complement strand
CTGCTCCCCCGGGCTCCCCTCCTCCCAGCGCTGGGTCTCCTCGTTCCAGTACCGCGGTGCCCCGCTCATCGCTTCCCCCTCGCTCTCCCCGGCCTTCCGGCCGCCGGTGTCACATCCCGAGCAGCCCCGCCACGGTTGCGGCCGAGGCCAGCAGCGCCGTGAGGGTCTCGGCGGTCGTGAGCAGCTCGCGCAGCCGCCGGCGGTGGCTCTCCCCGGCCGTCCCGGTGCGGTCGATCTCCTCCTCGGTGTCCGCCAGCGCCTCGTCCAGCNNCGGCGCCGCGCGGCGCCGGAACGCCGTGGTGGCTCTCCGCGTGCGCGTGGTCGCCGATGGCGAAGGTGCTGCCGTGGACGTCCCCGATGCGGACGCCGCCCTCCTCACGTGCCGTCATCTGCGGAGGCTCCCCTCTGCGGCCCGGGGCCGCCGTTGACGGCGCTGGAGTTCTCACCGATGGCGAAGGTGGAGCCCTCGACCCGGTTGATGCTGACCGCGCCGTTGCTGATGTTCACGATCTTCTGGACGAACTCACCGGTCTCGTAACCGGCTTCGGCGAGCGCCAGCCGCACCCCGCGGCCGACGCGGTCCTGGATGCTGCGCAGGTAACGGGCCACGTCCATCTCCTGGAAGGTGGACTTCGCGTCCGCCGCGGCCAGTTCGCGCACCGACAGGGCGGGCCCCTCGGGCAGGTCGCTCCGGTGTCCCCCGGTGAGCAGCCGCCAGGCGAGGACCAGGTCACGGAACACGGAGACCAGGGCACGGCCCGGGGAACCCGGGGTCAGGGAGAGGGCCGCGGCGACCCTGCTCGGCACCGGACCGGTGCGCACCCCGTGCGCGACGTGGTCGGCGCGCTTGAACTCCCGGCGCACCGGGGGCATGACGTGCGGGGCGATCTCCAGCATGAGCATGCGGCCCTGGGTGTGGACCCGCACGTACACCGTGACGCCCAGCTCCTCCTCCCAGGCACCGACCCGGATCCGCAGGAAGTGGCGCCGTTTCTCGCCGCCCTCCTCGACCGCCCGCAGCAGGTGCCGCTCGAACGCCTCCGGCGTGTAGGGGGCCTGGTCACGGTCGGTCAGCCCCTCGACGGGGAGGAACACGCACTCGTCGATCTCCAGCCCCCGCAACCGGTCGCGCACGGGCGTGCCCGCGTGCTCGGCCGGTTCGCGCAACTGCTCGATGAGGGGCCGGATCCGGTCCAGGATCACCCGGTTGCCGAGGGGCCGCCGGTCGTCCCGCTCCTCGTCCGGCCGGAGTTCGACGGCCAGCACCCAGGTGTCGTGCGCGGCTCCCGCTCCGCAGAACGGACGCTCCTCGTCGTACATGATCAGCGGTGCGTGCTGTTCCCGCCGGATGCGTCCCGTCAGCCGGGCGAACCGCTCCCCCTCGCGTCCCTCCGCGGGGTCGTTCGCCACGTCGGGGAAGCGCCCCGGGGACAGTTCGGCGCCGAACGCGCGGGCCAGCCCGTCGCGCCGGGCCGCCTCGCACCACGCGATCAGCGCGAGGACGCCGAGAGCCGCCCAGGCCTGCCAGGGCTCGGCCGCCCCCGTGAAGGGCAGGCCCAGGTCCTCGGCACCGACGGACCCGCCCGTGCCGTAGGGATCACCGGAACCGTAGCCGCCGGACGGGGAGCCGGAGCCGCCGGAACCGGCTCCGAAGGCCGTCGCGACGGTGGTCACCGTGTACAGCGCGAAGAGAACGGCGCCCGCCCACCGCAGCACGGACGCGGGGAGCGCCCGGTGCGAAGGCGGTTCCCGGGCGTCGCCCCTGACCCGGGGCGCGAGGCCGACCAGCAGGCCGGCCAGCAGCAGACCGGTCAGCAGCCCTCCGGTCACCGGGACACCCACCACCCAGAGTCCGGCGACGCCGGCGGACCAGAGCAGTTCCTGCCGGCGGGCGCGCAGCGCGTGCGCCAGCACCCGGGCGGCGTCGAAGCCGAGCGACGGGGCCACGAGCCGCTGTTCGTGGAGGTACAGCTCGTCGATGACGCGGTCGCGGTAGTCGGGGTCCACGTAGGCGCCCGCGCACAGCAGTCGGGTGGCCTCGCTGGCGTGGGGCGGGACGGGGGCGGCCTCCGGCGGGGCCGGGCCGTCCGCGCGGTGCGGTTGCTGCGGCACGTGGACAGTGCTCATGGCGGTCCCCCCGATGCTGCGCGCGTCTTCGGCGACGGATGAGTTGACGAACCATCAGCATAGGGGGGCGCTAAGCCGGAAGGAACCGGATTGTCAAGAGTGCGACCCTGTGACACCCGTCAACTTCTGGCCAGGGCTTTGTTCCCCGTGCGCCCCCACGCGGACGGGCCCCGCACCGGTCGGTACCGGTGCGGGGCCCGTGGTCCGGGGCGCGTGTCCCGCGGTTCGCGGTCCGCGGTCGGACGGGGTGGTCAGATGAGGCCGAGACCGCGGACGGCCTCGCGCTCCTCCTCGAGCTCCTTGACGGAGGCGTCGATGCGGGCGCGGGAGAAGTCGTTGATCTCCAGGCCCTGGACGATCTCGTAGGCGCCGTCCTTCACGGTGACCGGGAAGGAGGAGATGAGGCCCTCCGGGACGCCGTAGGAGCCGTCCGACGGGATGCCCATGGAGACCCAGTCGCCGTCCGCGGTGCCGTTGACCCAGGTGTGGACGTGGTCGACGGCCGCGTTGGCGGCGGAGGCGGCCGACGAGGCGCCACGGGCCTCGATGATCGCGGCGCCGCGCTTGGCGACGGTCGGGATGAAGTCCTCGGCCAGCCACTTCTCGTCGTTCACGACCTCGGCGGCGTTCTTGCCGGCGATCGTGGCGTGGAAGATGTCCGGGTACTGGGTGGCGGAGTGGTTGCCCCAGATGGTCAGGCGCTTGATGTCGGCGACCGTCGAACCCGTCTTCTTCGCCAGCTGGGTCAGCGCGCGGTTGTGGTCCAGGCGGGTCATCGCGGTGAAGCGCTCGGCCGGTACGTCCGGAGCGGCGGCCTGGGCGATGAGCGCGTTGGTGTTGGCCGGGTTGCCGACCACGAGGACCTTGATGTCGTCGGCGGCGTGGGCGTTGATGGCCTGGCCCTGCGGCTTGAAGATGCCGCCGTTGGCCTCCAGGAGGTCACCGCGCTCCATGCCCTTGGTGCGCGGGCGGGCGCCCACGAGGAGGGCCACGTTGGCCCCGTCGAAGGCCACGTTCGGGTCGTCCGAGATGTCGATGCCCTGGAGCAGCGGGAACGCGCAGTCGTCCAGCTCCATGGCCGTGCCCTCGGCCGCCTTGAGCGCGGGGGTGATCTCCAGCAGGCGGAGCTTGACCGGCACGTCCGCGCCGAGCAGCTGGCCGGAGGCGATGCGGAAGAGCAGGGCGTAACCGATCTGGCCGGCCGCGCCGGTGACGGTGACGTTCACGGGAGTGCGGGTCATGGCGTTCTCCGTATGACAGCTGGCGGTGGGGCGTCCCTGCCCCGGGGTACGGGGATCCCGTCCGGCTCGTGACCGGTGCCCGCCGCGATGATCGATCACCGGTACGGAGGGATCGCCGCTGGATGATCGATCTCTTGGCGTCAAGAGAGATCCAGCGGTCAGGCTACCGCGCATCCGCGAGCGCGGACGGCCGGGCTCTCTGTGGCCCGTCCCACAGGGTGGGCGAGGGATACACGGGCGTACTCAGGGGAAAGGCGGCCGCCCGTCCGGGAGAGGGGGACGGAGGCGGCCGCCATTCGGGTGACCGATCCTTTCGGACTCCCGTGGGGGGGTGCCCTTCACGTGCCCGGTATCCGCCGCCCCATGCCGGTCCCGCGCCACGAACTTCCCCGGAAGTCTCCTCGGGCCGGGGCCGGAGGCGGTGCACGGGGGGAGTACCGGTCACGGGCACCGGGGCGGTACCGGCCCGGCCCACGGGCGCCGGGGCGCCCGCGCCCGTCGGCGTCCGCCGCGCGCGCTCCCCGGGCCGGCGGGTGCGCCGGGGCCGGGCGGTCCTACTCCGCGGCCCCCGCCCCCGTCTCCTCCGTGCACCCTTCCTCGCCGGAGGCCAGCACCACACAGGCCCGGGCGTCCGTCGCCTTCGCGACCGCCGTCATCGGGGTGTACGCGACCGTGCCGCCGACCTCGGTGATGCCGGCGCTCTGCTTCGTCCTCCCGCCGGTGATCTCGACCTTGTCCCCCTGCGCGGCCTGGGTGATCCGTCCCCACGCGGCACCGCAGACCTTGCTGTAGCGGACCTCGACCAGGGCGGTGCCGACGGTCGCCGTCTGCGTCGTGGTCACGAGGTCGCCGCTGCACCCCATGCTCTCCGCGTCCTCGCCGTCGCAGCTGTCGCCGCTGCACTCCACTCCGGCGGGCAGGTTCGCGGGGACGGAGGCCGTGGGCGAGGGGGACTTCGCGGCCGCGCCCTCCTTGTCGCCCTCGAGCCCGGTGACGTAGAACGCGGAGGCGATCACCACCAGCGCGCCGAGGGCGCCCGTGACGAACGTTCCCGTCCGCCGCCTGCCCCCGGGCACCCCGGGACCGGCGGAGCGTCCGCGACCCGCCGCCCCCCGGGGCGGGGTGCCCTGCGCGTCCGGGGCACCCGGCGGGCGCCCGCTCCCGGCGGGCTGCGCGGCCGGGTGCCCCGGACCGCTCCGGTGGCCCGAGGGGGACGGTCCGGCGTACCCGGCCATGCCCCAGGAGTTCGTCCCCGACGCGTCGCGGGCGTCCGAGGCGGTGGGCTGCGGGGGCACGGACGGTGAACCCCCGGCCGGCCCGGCGACGCCCGGCCGGACCGCGGCGCCCCCGCCCTTGTGCCCGCCGCCGCCCGCACCGGCCGACGACGGTCCGGCGACCTCGCTCAGCGCGGAGCGCGCCTGCGAGATCCTGATCGCCTCCATCGTCATGTCGTGCCGCATCTCCGAACGGCTCCAGGCCCGTTCGGCCAGCTCCCACATGGTGGTCAGGTGCACCGGATTGGTCCCGGTGACCTCGGCCAGGGCCACGACCGCCCCCTTGGGCGCGAGCAGCCTGCCGTTCAGATAACGCTCCCAGGACGTCTTGCTGTAGCCCGTGCGGTCCGAGACCGACGCGACGCTCATGCCGCTGCGGTCCACCACCCGCCTGAGCTGGCTCGTGAACTCCCTGATCTGCGGATCGAGTTCCTCCGGCAAGGCCTTCCAACGAGGCATCGCTTCCCTACCTTCCCCCCGGTCGTGCTGGTCTTTCCCTCGCGCATGGTGCCTCTGCCGAGTCTCCGGTCCGGCTACCCACATGGATGCCGGCAGCCAGGATCCCAGTTCCCGGGGTGGGGGCGCACGGGAGCGTCAGGGCGGCGGGCACGCGGCGTCGCACGCTCACCCGCTCGTGTCCCCAGTCTCCCACCGGCGCTCCCTTCGGCCGTACAGAACCATCACCACGCGTGGGACATCACGATTGTCCGGGATCGTCATGATTATCACGCCGGTTGTGTTCCGAGCGTGCTCCGGGGGCACGTCGGGAGGTTCCCGGAGCCATCCGGGGGACGTAGCGGAATGGTCACTTCCGTGCCACAGCGCCCGGAGAGCCGTTGAACAGCGGGTTCACGGTGCAGGAAGGTTGTTCCCGTCGGCGGCCCGTCCTTTCACGGGGGTGAGGACGGGCCGCCGTCCACCGGACGGCGCGGGACGGCGACCGCGTCAGCTGTTGCTGACGGTGAAGTGCAGGGTGTCCTTCAGGAACGGGATCTGCAGCCACGGATTGGGCTGCACCATCAGCGCCAGCAGCACGATCACGAGGCCCAGACCGCCGTACGTGACGATGTCCGTGAAGCGGGAGCGCACGGCGAGCATGCCGACGTCCGGCACCGCCCAGCGCAGCATCCCGCCCGCCAGCAGCGCCACGCCGATCAGCAGCGTGCCGATCCGGAACAGGCCGAACGCCGTCAGCAGCAGGCCGAGCGCGGCCACGAGCAGCACCGCGAGGATCGGCCACTGCCGGGCGGGCGCGGGGGCGTCGCCGGGTGCGGCCCGGCCGCCGCCCTCCGGACGTGCGGTGTCCCTGGTGAACAGCGGGAAGCGGCGGGTGGCGCGCCGCGGCCGCCCCTCGGCGTCGGGCGCGCTGACGGGACCGGGGACGGTGACGTCCTCCAGGGCGACGTCCCGGCCGTCCGCCTCGGCCGGCTCCTGCTCCCGGTCCCGGTCCGGTTCCTGCTCGGGTGTCCCGTCGGGGCCCGTACCGGCCCCGCGGGTCCCGGCCTCCGTCTCTCGGGCGCTGTGGTCAGCCGGCACTGCGCTCCGCCGCCTCGACCACGTTGGCCAGCAGCTGGGCCCGGGTCATCGGGCCGACACCGCCGGGGTTCGGGGAGATCCAGCCGGCCACCTCGGCCACGCCCGGGTGCACGTCGCCCACGATCTTGCCCTCGGCGCTGCGGGAGACGCCGACGTCCAGGACGGCCGCGCCGGGCTTGACGTCCTCGGGGCGGACGAGGTGGGCGGAACCGGCGGCGGCGACGATGATGTCCGCGCGCCTGAGGTGCGCCGACAGGTCGCGGGTGCCGGTGTGGCACTGGGTCACGGTGGCGTTCTCGCTGCGCCGGGTCAGCAGCAGCGGCATCGGGCGGCCGATGGTCACCCCGCGGCCGACGACCACGACCTCCGCGCCCTTGATCTCCACGCCGTGGCGGCGCAGCAGGGTGAGGACGCCGTTGGGGGTGCAGGGCAGCGGGGCCGGCTCGTTCAGGACCAGGCGGCCGAGGTTCATCGGGTGGAGGCCGTCGGCGTCCTTGGCCGGGTCCATCAGTTCGAGGATGCGGTTCTCGTCGATGCCCTTGGGCAGCGGCAGCTGGACGATGTACCCGGTGCAGGCCGGGTCCTCGTTCAGGTCGCGGACGACCGCCTCGATCTCCTCCTGCGTGGCTGTTTCGGGCAGCTCCCGCTGGATGGAGGCGATACCGACCTGGGCGCAGTCCCGGTGCTTGCCGGCGACGTACTTCTGGCTGCCGGGGTCGTTCCCGACGAGGATCGTGCCGAGGCCGGGCGTGACCCCCTTCTCCTTCAGCGCCGCCACGCGGGCGGTCAGATCGGACTTGATCGCTGCTGCGGCGGCCTTGCCGTCGAGAATCTGGGCGGTCATGGTCCCATCCTCGCGGATGACCGGGCCCGGGTTCCAATCCGCTCGCATTCCGGGCGCCGCGCGCTCGGTGCGCGGCCGGCCCGCGCCCCGGGCGCGCAGGGGCCGTGGGGTTCGCGATCCCACACGCCGGCCCCGGCCCGCCCCGGACCGGTCGTGCTCCACCGCCGTCCGGCCAAGATCAGCAATGTTGCACTTGCACAACACAATCCGTCCACGGCTGGACAACCCACGGATCCGTCGAGAACCATGAACGCACAGTGCCGCGGGCAGTACCGGGGGGGCGGACCGCATCTGTAGAGCTTCCTCCGAACCGCGCTCCGCGTGTGCCCGCACCAGAAGCGACGACGGAGGAAGAACCGCCATGAGTTTCGGCGACCCGAACAACCCCTATGGGCAGCCGCCCCAGCAGCCCGGCCAGTCCGGCGGCCCCGGCTACGGCTACCCCCAGCAGCAGCCCCCGGGCCAGCCCGGTTACGGCTATCCCTCGCCGCCGTCGTTCCCGCAGGCCTACGGGCAGCCGGGTCCCGCGGTGACCATGCCGGGCAGCGTGACGGCCGCGCGCGTGATGCTGTTCGTGCTGGGCGGCCTCCAGGCCGTCAGCGGCCTGCTGATGATCGTGGCCAGCGGGTGGTTCGCCGACTACTTCGAGGAGATGGTCTCCTCCGACCCGGCCCTCTCCTCGGACCCGAACATCTCGTCGGACGACGTGGGCGCCATCGGCGCGGGCATCATGATCGTGCTCGGGGTGATCGTCCTGGGGTTCGCCTTCTGGGCGATCCTCACCGCCGTGAAGATGGCCTCGGGGTACGGCGGCGTACGCGTCTCCGCGATCATCTACGCCTCGGTGGTCACCCTGTTCAGCGTGATCAGCCTGCTCACCGCCAACGTCTTCGCGCTGATCAGCCTGATACTCGGCGTCCTGATCATCGTGTTCTGCGCCAACCGGAACGGAAGTCACTGGTTCAACCGGCCCCGGTACTGAACCGGCCCCGCCACCGGTCCGGTTCCGAAGCCGGTCCGGTTCCGACGCCGAACCGGTTCCGACGCCGAACCGGTTCCGCCGGGCGCCACTTCCGGCCGATCATGCACCAGGGCGGTGTCTCACCCGTGTGGGGGAGACACCGCCCTGGTGCGTCGCCCTGATCCGACGGAGCAGCCGTCTCCGGCCAGGGACGAGTACGGCATCGCCCGCCGGACACCGTCGGTGCTGCGCTGGTGGACGCACGCGGACGGCCCCCCGGGCGAGACCGTTCCCGAACCGCCCCTCCCGCCCGCCGGGTCCGTTCCGGCGACGGGCCGCCGCCTGTGCCGGATCGCGCCCCGGCCGGAATCCGGACGGCCCGCCGATCCGCGGCTCCCGCTCGCAGCCGCCCGTCGCACGTCGTACCGGCAGGTGAACGACGCGGGCGGGGTCCCCCCGGACCACCGCGCGTACGCCGACCGCGTCGCCCACCACCTCGAGGAGTACGCGCCTCCCGCCGGGAAGTGACCCGGGACCCGGCCGATCCGGGACCCGGGGCACGGCGGGGTGTGCCCCGTCGTGCCCCGCCGTGCCGCCGTACGGCGGGGCGTTCAGGGGGAGGTGACGGTCAGTGGAAGAAGTGCCGCGTCCCCGTGAAGTACATCGTCACGCCCGCCTTCCTCGCGGCCTCGACGACCTGGTCGTCGCGGACCGAGCCGCCGGGCTGGACCACGGCCTTCACGCCGGCCCCGGTGAGGATCTCCAGACCGTCGGGGAAGGGGAAGAACGCGTCGGAGGCGGCGCAGGAACCGGCCGCGCGCTCGGCGCCCGCCCGCTCCACCGCCAGCTTCGCGGAGTCGACGCGGTTGACCTGGCCCATGCCGACGCCGACGGAGGCGCCGTCCTTGGCGAGCAGGATCGCGTTGGACTTCACCGCGCGGCAGGCCTTCCAGGCGAAGGCGAGGTCGGCCAGCTCCGCCTCGGAGAGGGCCTCGCCGGCGGCCAGCGTCCAGGTGGCCGGGTCGTCGCCGTCGGCCTGGATGCGGTCGGCGACCTGGAGGAGGGCCCCGCCGTCGATCGGCTTGACCTCGACCGGGGCGGACGGGGCCCCGGGGGCGCGCAGCACCCGGATGTTCTTCTTCCTGGTGAGGGCGTCGAGGGCGCCCTCCTCGTAGTCCGGCGCGACGATGACCTCGGTGAAGATCTCCGCGACCTGCTCGGCCATCTCCTTGGAGACCGGACGGTTCACGGCGATCACACCGCCGAACGCGGACAGCGGGTCGCAGGCGTGCGCCTTGCGGTGCGCCTCGGCGACGTCGGCGCCGGTCGCGATGCCGCACGGGTTGGCGTGCTTGATGATCGCGACGGCCGGGGCGTCGTGGTCGTACGCGGCACGGAGCGCGGCGTCCGTGTCCGTGTAGTTGTTGTACGACATCTCCTTGCCGTGCAGCTGCTCGGCCTCGGCCAGGCCGCCCGTGCCCGACACGTACAGGGCGGCGGGCTGGTGCGGGTTCTCGCCGTAGCGCAGGGTGTTCTTGCGCTCCCAGGTGACGCCCAGGAAGTCGGGGAACCCCGACTCGTCCACGGGGGCGTGGTCGGTGGCGAACCAGGAGGCGACGGCGACGTCGTACGCGGCCGTGTGCTGGAAGGCCTCCGCGGCGAGCCGCTTGCGGGTGGTGAGGTCGAAGCCGCCGTCCTGGACCGCGGCGAGGACGTCACCGTAGCGGGCGGGGCTGGTGACGACGGCGACGGACGGGTGGTTCTTGGCGGCGGCGCGCACCATGGACGGGCCGCCGATGTCGATCTGCTCCACGCACTCGTCGGGCGTCGCGCCGGAGGCGACGGTCTCCCGGAACGGGTAGAGGTTCACGACGACGAGGTCGAACGGCTCCACGCCCAGCTCGGCGAGCTGGCGCCGGTGGTCCTCCAGGCGCAGGTCGGCGAGGATGCCGGCGTGGACCTTCGGGTGCAGGGTCTTGACCCGGCCGTCCAGGCACTCGGGGAAGCCGGTGAGCTCCTCGACCTTGGTGACGGGGACGCCCGCGGCGGCGATCTTCGCGGCGGTGGACCCGGTGGAGACGAGCTCCACGCCGGCCTCGTGCAGGCCGCGCGCGAGGTCCTCGAGGCCGGTCTTGTCGTAGACGCTGACGAGCGCCCGTCGGATGGCCCGCTTGTTGCTCTCGGCGGTCACTGGATAACTACCTTTCGTCCCTCGATGCGATAGCCGTTGCGGGCGAGCCGCCCCACGACCTCGACGAGCAGCCTTCGCTCGACTTCCTTGATGCGTTCGTGCAGCGCGCTCTCGTCGTCCTCGTCCCGGACCTCCACCACGCCCTGCGCGATGATCGGCCCGGTGTCGACGCCGTCGTCGACGAAGTGGACGGTGCAGCCGGTGACCCTGGCGCCGTACGCGAGTGCGTCCCGTACGCCGTGGGCGCCGGGGAAACTGGGCAGCAGGGCGGGGTGGGTGTTGACGAACCGCCCGCCGAAGCGCGCGAGGAACTCCTTGCCCACGATCCTCATGAACCCGGCGGAGACCACGAGGTCGGGCTCGTGGGCGGCGACGGCCTCGGCGAGCGCCGCGTCCCACTCCTCGCGGGTCGGGTGGTCCTTGACCTTGCACACGAAGGTCGGCAGCCCGGCGCGCTCGGCGCGGGCCAGCCCTTCGACGCCGTCGCGGTCGGCGCCGACGGCCACGACCTCGGCCCCGTACGCCTCGGCACCGGTGGCGCCGATCTCGTCGAGGAGCGCCTGAAGGTTGGTGCCGGATCCGGAGACCAGCACGACGAGACGCCTGGCGCGCTCGGCCACGGGCTTGGCGGCCACGGTGGGGCCCTTTCTCGGGAGCGCCGGCACGGTCGGAGACCAGCACTTTGTACATTCCTACGAATGCTTCGCGTCCTCGGATACGGGGAAGCCTACGAAGCGGCCGACCGCCAGCAACGATACCGGCACAGCGGGCGGCCCCCGCGGGACGGGGGCGTGGCCGGAAGGTAGCGTCTGGGAAGAGCCGGTGCGGCAACGTTCGGGAACGCCCGGGACCGCCCCGCGGGAACGCCACCCGGGCACCGATCGTTCACAGGACCGGGCGCCGCGAGCGGGGACGGACCGGGAACGCTCCGGCTCAGCCGTGCATGCCCGGCCCGTCGAGCAGCAGCCGTGGAAGCTGCGAGCGGGCGCCAGTCGTGACGATCGTCGTTCGATGGACTTGATTAAGGGGAAGACGCTCACTTGATGCCGGACCGCAGCCTGCGATTCCTCACGTTCCCCCGGCCGTCGGCGCAGGGAGGTGAGCGTGGCGCCGTGCTGCTGCGGGAGCGCCCCTCCTCGCCGTCCGGGACGCCCCGGGGCGAGGACGGCAACGGCGGCAAGCGCCGTGGCTCCGAGGAGGACAACCCGTTCGCGCCGCCACCGGAGGGGTCTCCCGACCAGCCCTGGCAGCCCCGGCACCCGTCCGGCGACGAGGGCGGCGACCGGGAGGACGGCGGCGGCCGCTCCCTCTGGGGCGGGCGGTGGAGCGACCGGCAGCCCGGCCGTTCCTCCGGGGGCTTCGGCGAGCGCCCGCGCGGCCCGGAGGGACAGGGCGGCGGCGGTGCCGGGGGTCCTCAGCGTCCCGGGCCGCGCTGGGATCCCACGGATCCGGCCCAGCGCCGGGCTCGTTACTCCCTGCTGTCCGGCATGTGGGCCTTCTTCTTCGCCCTGTTCGGCTGGCCGTACGTCGCACTGCTGCTGGGTGCGCTCGCCGTGCACTGGTCCGTCAGCGCCCTGCGGACCGAGCCCCGCACCGCCTCCGACCCCGACTCCCCGGCGGCGCCTCCCGAGCGGACGGGCCGGCCGCAGAAGGGCCAGAGCCGCCCGCAGACCACGGCGGCGGTGAGCGGGCTGGTCACGGCCTCCCTGGCGCTCATCCTGGTCGCCGTCAGCTTCACGGCACAGCTGGTCTACCAGGACTACTACACATGCAGGAGCGACGCCCTCACCCAGCAGTCCGAGGAGTCCTGCGACGACCTCCTGCCGGACGAGCTCCGGAACCTGCTCGGGACGGCGGACTGACGGCCGACCGGCCGCCGTCCCCGGCTCCGCTTCCCGAAGCCGCCCCCGTCCGACCGGACGGGGGCGGCTTCGGTGTTTCGGGAGCGGTGGGGGTCGCTGCCGGGGAGGCCTCGGTACGGGCCTCCCCCGCCGTGGACCCCCGGCCGAGGGGCCGACGGCCGGGAGTCACGGGGCAGGCGGTCCCGGCGGCGGGGCCGACCGCCGGGAGTCACGGGGCAGGCGGTCCCGGCGGCGGGGCCGGCGGCCGAGGGGGATCCAGGTCGGGAGCGGGGTCCGCCGGAAGCAGGTCGTAGCGGGCCGCTGGGCTCCCGGCCCGCTACGAC
>NZ_LIRG01000391.1 GCF_001419695.1 Streptomyces prasinopilosus | reverse complement strand
CCGGGGGCCGTGTGCGGCCCGGCCGGCGGCTCGGTCGTCATCCTGTCGTCCTGGCGGGGGTGCTCGTGCTCGTGGTCCTGGTCGCTCATCGGTCTCACGCCCGGAACACGTGCCGGCGGATCGCCGCGGCGTTGGAGAAGATCCGGATGCCGAGGACGACCACCACGCCCGTGGACAGCTGGGCGCCCACGCCCAGCTCGTCGCCGAGGAAGACGATCAGCGCGGCGACGACCACGTTCGACAGGAACGACACCACGAAGACCTTGTCGTCGAAGATGCCGTCGAGCATGGCCCGGAGCCCGCCGAACACGGCGTCGAGGGCCGCCACGACGGCGATCGGCAGGTACGGTTCGACGACCGCCGGAACCTCGGGCCGGACCAACAGGCCGACCACGACTCCCACGACGAGGCCCAGTACGGCAATCACGGTGTGCCTTTCTCAGGTGCGGTCTCGGTTGTCGGGCGAGCGGTCCGGACGATCACGCTCGGCGCGGCGGGCAGCCGCAGCTCGTCCTCCACCGAGAGGGCGGTACGGATGTCGTAGCTCTCCTGCAGGGCCTGCAGGTACAACCCGTCCGAGCTGTTCTGGAACCGGCTGCTCAGCCGGTGGCCGTCCCCCACGGCGAAGACCGTGTACGGCGGCACCAGCGGCCGGTTGTCGACCAGTATCGCGTCTCCCGCCGCCCTGATCGCCGAAAGGGCGGTCAATCGCTGCCCGTTGACGGAGATCGCCTCGGCGCCGGACTCCCACAGGCCGTTGACCACGCGCTGCATGTCCCGGTCACGGACCCGCCCGGTGTCGGAGAACCCGGTGGTCGAACGGGCGTCGCCGTCTCCGCCGCCGCTCGCGTCCTTGGCGTCGTTCACCACGAGCTTCACGCCGGGCCCGTGCACCGCGACAGCGCCCGCCAGAAGGCCCACCAGGTCGGTGCGGTCGCTCTGGCCGCTGCGCCTGAGCGCCTCGCTCCGGCGCGCGCTCACGTCGGCGCGGAGGGCGTCGATACCGTCCTCGAGCTCGTCCGCCGCCTCGGTCTCCCGGTCGATCCTGTCGATCAGTTCCTCGCGCTCCTTGGCGACGACGGGAGCCTCCACCCTGGCCTGCGCGGCTCCGACGGTCACCACCAGGGCGGCGAGCACCAGGCCGCCGGCGAGGCCCAGTTTCGCCCTGAGGGTCTTCGGCATGCCTCCGTTGCCGTCGGCCTGCTTCCGCGCGGCAGCCTCGGCGTATCCCTCGTCGAGGCTGTGGTCCATCACGTTGGTGATCAACGACATGGACGCGTCCGGGCGCG
>NZ_LIRG01000390.1 GCF_001419695.1 Streptomyces prasinopilosus | reverse complement strand
ACCGACGCACCGACGCACCGCCCCACCGACACGCCGACGCGTCGGCGTCAGCCGATGTTGTCGACCGCCGCCCGGGCCTTCGCCATCGTCGCCTGGGCCGTCCCGTCGTTGTCCTCGAGGGTGGTGCGGACCAGCTGGATGATGCTGCGCACCTCGTCGGCCGCGCGGTTCCAGCGCAGCTCCTTGCCGTGGTACTCCTCGGAGACCCCGTCGGCCTGGAAGTCGGCCATGGCGGCCTTCACGGCCTTGTCGCGGTCGGCCAGCACGCGCTCCAGCTGGCCGACGATGCCCTGCAGACCGCCCTGCACCTCGCTCGACGCGCCGGTGTCGTAGGAGCGGCGGTCCAGATTCTGACCCATCGTCACAAACCCCCTGTGGTTGTCGGTCCCTGCCCCGGCCGGCGGTCTAGCGCGCGCCGAAGCGGGCCGCGTCGAAGTTCGCCGCTCCCATGTTCTTGTGGGCGTTGTCCTGCTGTTCCACGTCACCGGTGCCGAACGCGGTGTCCATGCCGCCCTGGCCCTCGAGGATCGCGCCGAGCGAGTCGTTCAGGGCGGCGGTGATCTCGTCCGCACGCGTCTTGAACGAGTCGAAGGCGACCTTTCCGGATCCGTTGAACTTGCCCTCCAGCGGCTCGGCCGCCTGGATCAGCATGCGGATCAGCGTGCCCAGGTCGGTGCTCGAACCGACCGTGTTCTTCCCCAGATCCGACAGGGTCGTGGACCCCATGTCGAACTTCACGTGTGTCACCCCCGTGCGTCACGTACGCATCACAAACCTGTTCGAACATGCTCTCGCACAACCCGTTGCGGGCGCAACGCCGTTGGGCGCGGTGTGACATGACACGGACACGCTGGGGACAATGCTCCACGGCTCGGAGGGCGCCGACGGCACCGCGAGCCCCGGCCCGCGCTCGCACCCGGCCGGGGACCGGAAAAGTTTTTCGCGAGGACCGTACAACCCTCCCCGCACTCCGCGGGTCGTACTTGCTGTCAGGACTTCTGCGGGGGGACCCGGGGGGGATCCGAGACGTTCTGACGGGGGAGGAAGCGAGGGGGTCCGGCCATGTGCCGGGCCCCCTCGAAGTCTCTCCGCGTCGAGGGGGGTTCCTGAGAACGGCCCTGCCCGCCGGGCCGGATGTCAGTGGCGGCTGGCAGCATGGCGATCATGAGCCGGATCATTTCGTACAGCA
This sequence comes from Streptomyces prasinopilosus, assembly GCF_001419695.1. Taxonomy (GTDB): domain Bacteria; phylum Actinomycetota; class Actinomycetes; order Streptomycetales; family Streptomycetaceae; genus Streptomyces; species Streptomyces prasinopilosus. The sequence continues at coordinate 5,582 of NZ_LIRG01000390.1, read as the reverse complement.
CGGCGGACAAGGCCGACGTCCTGGGCTTCCTCGGAGCCGCGGGAAACCTCACGTCCGACCAGCAGCGCATCCTCGACAGGGTGCGCGACAGGGCGCAGAGAAGCCAACGGGAACTCGACCGCCAGGGCGTCGACTGGGGTCTGTCGGTCCCCGACGCCCTCGAACACCTCCTGGCCGGTCACGCGAGTTCGAACGCGGAGTACGCGGCCGGCGCCTACTACCAGGCCCTGCAGCACATCATCGACTGCAACGCGTCCGACCCCTTCGAACTGGGCGTGTACTCCAAGCCGTCCACCTTCTTCGGCCTCGTCGACGAAGAACTGCGCCGCCTGGACGTGAGCGCCGATCTGCTGCTGCACGAGCACCTGTTCTCGGGGCCGCCGAAGGAGATCCCCTTCCCCATCCCCCGCCCCGTGGACGGCCCGCACATCGGCATGCTCCCGCTGGCCAAGGCCAAGCCCGCCGCCGACGCCTACCGCGCCGTGCTGGACCGCATGGAGGAGGGATTCCGGTACGACGTCCAGGAGATCGCCGAGAAGCTCGAGGCCGAGCACAAGGAATGGGAGTACGCGACGAAGAACATCGGCTGGTACACCCAGGACACCCTCTTCTTCTCCATCACCGGGTGAGCGACCCGGACGCGACGCCCCGCCGTCGCCCTGGAGGACGACGACGGGGCGTGAGCGTCACCGCACCGCGGACAGAGCCCCGCGGGGCGTCCCTCAGAAGAACACCCCGCACCGCAGCAGCACGTTCGCGTACGGCCGGGCCTCGCCGGTGCGGACGACGAGCCGGGCGCCCGCGGTCAGTTCCTTGAGGTGCTCGTGCGGGACCAGGTCGAGGGCGGGGAAGTGGCCCGCCAGCAGGTCCGCGGCCTCGGGGTTGGCCCGCCGGATCTCGGTGGCGGCCGTCGCGCCCTCGATCACCAGCTCGGCCAGCAGCCCCTCCAGGACCTCCGCGAAGGACGGCACCCCGGCCCGGAACGCCAGGTCCACCACGCGCGGCCCGTCCGGGATCGGCATGCCCGCGTCGCACACCAGCACCCGGTCCGTGTGGCCCAGTTCGGCCAGCGCGCCGCACAGGTGCCGGTTCAGGATCCCGCCCTTCCTCACAGCGCCGCGACCTCCCCGGCCGTCGGGAAGGACACCTGCGCGCCCTCCCGGGTGACCGTCGCCGCCCCCACCCGCGCCGCGTACGCCGCCGCCTCGGCCAGGGACTCGCCCAGGCCCAGCCGCCAGGCCAGCGCGGCGGTGAACGAGTCGCCCGCCCCCGTGGTGTCCACGGCCCGCACCTTCACCGAGGGGATGCGGAGGACCCCGTCGGACGAGGCCACCAGCGCGCCCTCGCCGCCCAGCGTCACCACCACCGAACGGGGGCCCTTCGCGAGCAGCAGCCGCGCCCAGTCCTCCGGCTCCTCACCGGCACGTGCCGCCTCGCCGAGGATCACCTTCGCCTCGTGCTCGTTGACGATCAGCGGGTCGCAGGCCACCAGCACCTCGCCCGGCAGGGGCCGCGGCGGCGACGGGTTCAGCACGAACCTGCTGTCCGGCGCCAGCGAACGCGCCACCTCCACCACCGTCTCCAGCGGGATCTCCAGCTGGGTGGAGACCACCCTGGCGGCGTGGAAGAGGCTCCCCGCGGCCCGTACGTCGTCGGGCGTCAGCCGGCCGTTGGCGCCCGGTGAGACGACGATGCTGTTGTCCCCGGACGGGTCCACCGTGATCAGCGCGACGCCGGTGGGCGCCCCGCCCACCAGCACGCCGACCGTGTCGACCCCGGCCTCCCGCTGCGAGTCCAGCAGCAGCCGCCCGTGCGCGTCGTCCCCGACCCGGGCCAGCAGGGCCGTCCGGGCGCCGAGCCGGGCGGCGGCGACCGCCTGGTTGGCGCCCTTGCCGCCGGGGTGGACGACCAGGTCGGAGCCGAGCACCGTCTCCCCGGCGTCCGGCCGGCGCTCGACGCCGATCACCAGGTCGGCGTTGGCCGACCCCACGACCAGCAGGTCGTAGTCGTTCATGGAAGGGCTCCCCACATGGTCGTCATGTCGTCGTCATACGGTCGTCGCGCGGCCGGTCGCCGCACGGTCGGGCGTCACCGCGGCCGCCCGGGGGCGGCCGGTCGTGATGACCGACCGCCCCCCGGTCCCGATCGCCCGCCGGTGTCAGCCGCCGAACTCGGCCACGTTCTCCTTCGTGACCACCTTCACCGGAACCATCACCGTCTCGTCGATCTTCTTGCCCTCGGCGGCGCGCAGCGCGTTGTCCACCGCGATCCTGCCCAGTTCGCGCGGCTGCTGCGCGACGGACGCGTACAGCGTGCCCTGCTCGACGGCCTTGAGGCCGTCCGGCGTGCCGTCGAAGCCGACGACCTGGACCGACTTCCCGGCCTTGGAGCCGAGCGCCTTGATCGCGCCGAGCGCCATCTCGTCGTTCTCGGCGAACACGCCGTCGATGTCGGGGTGGGCCTGGAGCAGGTTCGTCATCACGTCGAGGCCCTTGGTGCGGTCGAAGTCCGCGGGCTGCTTGGCGACGACCTTGATGCCCGGGTACTCCTTGATGCCCTCGGCGAAGCCGGAGCCGCGCTCGCGGCTGGCGGAGGTGCCCGCCTGGCCCTGGAGGATCACGATGGTGCCCTCGCCGCCCAGCTTCTCGGCGAGCGCCTCGGCGCCCTGCCGGCCGCCGGCCACGTTGTCGGAGGCGACCAGTGCGGACGTCTCGGCCTTGTTGACGCCGCGGTCCACGGCGACGACCGGGATGTCCGACTCGTTGGCGGAGCGCACCGCGGGCCCCGCCGCGTCCGAGTCCACCGGGTTGACGATGATCGCGTCGAGGCTGCCGCTGGTGAAGTTCTGCAGCTGGTTGGCCTGCTGGGAGGCGTCGTTCTGCGCGTCGGTGACGGTCAGGTCCAGGCCCTGCTTCTTCGCCTCCTCCTGCGCGCCCTCACGGATCTGCACGAAGAACGGGTTGTTCAGGGTCGACACGGACAGGCCGACCTTCTGCGCCTTCGCCTCCGAGGAGCCGTTGTGCAGGAAGGACAGCGCGCCGACGACCGCCGCCGCGACCACCGCGGCGAGCAGGTAGGTCGCCGCCTGCTTCTTCCGGTCGCCCCCGCCCGGTGCGCCGGACGCGGTCGGGGTCGCCCCCGCCTTGCGGCGCAGCGTGTCCAGGAGCACGGCCAGCGCGATGACCACGCCGATCACGACCTGCTGCCAGAACGCGGACACGGACAGGAGGTTGAGGCCGTTGCGCAGCACCGCCAGGATCAGCGCGCCGATCAGCGTCCCGGACGCCTTGCCGGTGCCGCCCGCGAGGGAGGCGCCGCCGATGACGACGGCGGCGATCGCGTCGAGTTCGTAGCCCTGCGCGGCCTGCGGCTGCGCGGAGGACAGCCGGGAGGCGAGGACGATGCCCGCGGCGGCGGCGAACAGGCCGGACAGCGCGTAGATGGCGAGCTTCTGCTTCTTCACCCGCAGCCCGGACAGCCGGGCCGCCTCCTCGTTGCCGCCGATGGCGTACATGGAGCGGCCGATGTACGTGCGGCCGAGGATGAACGCCGTGATCAGGCCCATGACGATCATCACGAGCACCGGAACCGGCAGCCAGCCGCCGAGGGTGTCACCGAGGTGCGAGACGGAGTCGGGGAACGGGATCGGGGAACCCTGGGAGATCACCAGGGACAGACCGCGGGCCACCGACAGCATGGCGAGCGTCGCGATGAACGACGGCAGCTTGCCGTACGACACCAGGATGCCGTTGACCAGGCCGCACGCGATGCCGGTGGCGATGGCCAGCAGCACCGCCAGGGGCACCGGGACGCCCTCGGAGGTGGCGCTCCAGGCGAGGACGGTGGCCGACAGGGCGGCGACCGAACCGACCGACAGGTCGATGCCCGCGGAGACGATCACGAAGGTGACGCCGAAGGCGAGGATCGCGACGACCGCCGCCTGCACACCGATGTTGAGCAGGTTGTCGGCCGTCAGGAAGTCCCCGGACAGCGCCGACATGGCGATGACGAGGACGATGAGCGCGGTGAGCGCCCCGTTGTCGAGCAGGAGGCGGCGCAGGCCGCCCGAGGCGGAGCCCTTGCCCCCCGTGCTCTTGAGCGTGTCAGTGGCCACGGGGGGCCTCCTTGTCGTTCTGGTCGGTGGTGCCGTCGTTCTTGGTGCCGGCACCGGTACGGGTGCTCGTGCCGCTTTCCGTGCCGGTGCCCGCGCCGGTGCCGACCGCGAGGGCCATCACGGCGTCCTGCGTGGCGCCCTCGGCCGGCAGCTCGCCCGCGATGCGCCCCTGGGCCATCACCAGCACCCGGTCGCTCATGCCGAGCACCTCGGGCAGGTCACTGGAGATCATCAGCACGGCGGCGCCGGCCGCGGTGAGTTCGTTGATCAGCTGGTAGATCTCGACCTTGGCGCCGACGTCGATCCCGCGCGTCGGCTCGTCGAGGATCAGCACCTTGGTGTCGGCGAGCAGCCACTTGCCGATGACGACCTTCTGCTGGTTGCCGCCGGAGAGGGTGCGCACGTGCTGGCCGAGGCCCGCCATCCGCACCCCGAGCTGCTCGGCGATCCGGGCCGCCGCGGTGCGCTGCCCCTTGAGGTCGACGAGACCCGCGCGGGTGGCCGACCGCAGCGTCACCAGGCCCAGGTTCTCCTCGACCGAGGCGTCCAGGACGAGGCCCTGGCCCTTGCGGTCCTCGGGGACGAGCCCCATCCCCGCCGTCATCGCCGCGTTGACGTCGTGCGCGCGCAGCGTGCTGCCCGAGACCGTCACGGTCCCGCTGTCGTACGGGTCGGCGCCGAACACCGCGCGGACCACCTCGGTCCGGCCGGCGCCCACCAGTCCGGCGATGCCGACGACCTCGCCGGCGTGCACCGTGAAGCTCACGTCGTGGAAGACGCCGTCGCGGGTGAGCCCCTCGACCCGGAGCAGGGCGTCCCCGGCGTCGGGCCGCCGGCGCGGGTACTGCTGCTCGATGGACCGGCCCACCATGAGGCGGACCAGTTCGTCCTCGGGCGTGGTGGCCGGGACCTGGCCGACGCTCCGGCCGTCCCGGATGACCGTGACCCGGTCGCCGAGGGCGGCGATCTCCTCCAGGTGGTGGGTGATGAACACGATGCCCACGCCGTCCTCGCGCAGCCTGCGCACGATGGAGAACAGCTTGTCGACCTCCTCGGAGGTCAGCACGGCGGTCGGCTCGTCCATGATCAGCACACGGGTGTCCAGGCTCAGAGCCTTGGCGATCTCGACCATCTGCAGGCGTGCGATGCCGAGTTCGCGGACCCGCGCGGAGGGCGACACGCGGACGCCGACCCGCTCCAGGAGGACGGCGGCGTCGGCCTCCATCCGCTTGCGGTCGATCATCCCGAAGCGGCGCGGCTGCCGGCCCAGGAAGATGTTCTCGGCGACCGTCAGATCGGGTACGAGGTTGAACTCCTGGTAGATGGTGGCGATCCCGAGGCGCTCGGAGTCCTGCGCACCGTGGATGCGCACCTCCTCGCCGCCGACCAGGATGCGCCCCTCGTCGGGCGTGTAGGCGCCGGACAGCATCTTGATGAGGGTGCTCTTGCCCGCGCCGTTCTCACCGAG
>NZ_LIRG01000039.1 GCF_001419695.1 Streptomyces prasinopilosus | reverse complement strand
GCCCCCGTCCGACCGCTGCTCGCCGGTCCGGGACCCGCCCAGGGAGCCCCCGGCCCGGTTCCAGGGTGAAGATGGGGTCAAGAGGTGGAGGACCACTCCCAGCGACGGATGAGGTCGGCCGTGAGCGGACACGGGGAGCAGGACGTTGCCCGGCGGGGGTTCGACGTGGCCGACGCCGTCCCCCTGCTGCTCGACCAGCAGGGCGTGGTGACGAACTGGACCGGCCCGGCCGAGCGGCTGCTGGGGTACACGACGGCCGAGGCGGTGGGCGGGAAGCTGGCCGACCTGCTGACCGCCGGGAACGCCGAGCGGGTGCCGGACCTGCTCGGGCGCTGCCGGGACGACGACGGCTGGGCGGGGCTGATGACGGCCAGGCACCGCGACGGGCATCCGGTGCCCGTCATGGTCAGGGTGCTGCGGGCCGTGAAGCCGCAGGGCCGCCCGGCCCTGCTGGTGCTGCTGTCGGAGCTGGCCGACTCCTCCGGCTGGGACATGAGCCGCGCGGTGCTGGAGCAGATGGTCACCGGATCGGCGATCGGGCTCGCGATCGTGGACACGGATCTGCGGTACGTCTGGTCGAACTCCGCGCTCGAGCGGTTCGGCGGCGGCCCCGCCCGGCGGCGGCTGGGACTGCGGTTCGCCGATGTCCAGCCCGGCCTGGACCCCGAACCCGTCGAGTCGCGGATGCGCCACGTCCTGGAGACCGGTGAGTCGGTGACCGGCTTCGAGCACGTCGGCCGGGCCCGTTCGGCACCGCTGCGGGAGACCGCGCACATGATGTCGTTCACCCGGCTCGACGACGACCGGGGCCGCCCGATGGGCGTCTACTACAGCGTCGTCGACATCACCGACCGGCACCGCGCGCGCCAGCGCCTCGCGCTGCTCGACCGGGCCGGCCGGCACATCGGCCGCACCCTGGACGTCATGCGCACCGCACAGGAGCTGGCCGACGTCGCCGTCCCGGAGCTCGCGGACTTCGTGGTCGTGGACCTTCTGGAGACGGTGCTGCGGGGCGCCGAACTCCCCTCGGGGCCGCTCACGGAGGGGGAAGGGGTGCCGTTGCGCCGCGCGGGCCACCGGTCGGTGTACGAGGACCTGCCGCGCACGGTCCAGGACATCGGCGCGCCGGTCGGCTACCTGCCCGGTTCGCCGCCGCTCCGCTGCCTGGCCACGGGCCGCTCCTGGCGCCAGGAGCAGCTCGACCCGCTCGCCCTGGGGTGGGTCGAGGCCACGTCCGGCCACCGGGAGACCACGTTCCTGGAGCTGGGGCTGCAGAGCGTGATGATCGTGCCGATCCGCGCCCGGGGGGTCACCCTGGGCCTCACCGGGTTCTTCCGGCGCCGCAGGGACCCCTTCCGCGAGGACGACCTGAGCCTCGCCGAGGACCTCGTCTCCCGCGCCGCCGTCTGCGTGGACAACGCCCGGCGCTACACCAGGGAGCGGGAGGCGGCGCTCACGCTGCAGCGCAGCCTGCTGCCCCGCCGGCTCCCGGAGCAGGACGCCGTCGAGGTGGCCGCGTGCTACCGCCCGGCCGACGAGCTGACGGGCCTGGGCGGCGACTGGTACGACCTGATCCCGTTGCCCGGCGCCCGCGTCGCCCTCATCGCCGGCGAGGTCCCCGGGCACGGCATCGACGCGGCGGCCGCGATGGGCCGGCTGCGGACCGCCGTGCGGACCCTGGCCGCACTGGACCTGCCGCCCGAGGAGGTGCTCGCGCATCTCGACGACCTGGTGGCGCGGTCCGCGCGGGAGGAGGGCTCGGACCCGGTGGGCACCTACGGCCAGGCCGTGGGCTCCGGCTGCCTGTACGTCGTCTACGACCCGGTCGAGGGCCGGTGCGTGATGGCCTCCGCGGGCCACCCCTCGCCCGCGCTGGTGGCGCCGGACGGCACGGCCGGCTTCGTCGAGCTGCCGACGGGGCCCCCGCTCGGCGTGGGGGGCCCGCCGTTCGAGGCGAGGGAGTCGTCCCTGGCCGAGGGCACCACGCTCGCCCTGCACACCGACGGCCTGCTGACGGACACGGTGACCGGTTCGACCGCGGGCGGCCGGGACCGGCTGCGGCGGGCGCTGCAGGGGGCCGCGCCGCCGCTGGAGACGCTGTGCCGGACGGTGATGGACTCCCTGGTGCCGACCCGCCCGTACGACGACGTGGCGCTGCTGCTGGCCCGTACCCGGCTCCTGGACGCCGGCCGGGTGGCGTTCTGGGACCTGCCGACGGATCCGGCCGCGGTGGCCGAGGCTCGCAGGACGGCCACCCGGCAGCTGGGCCTGTGGGGTCTGGAGGAGCTGGTCTTCACCACGGAGCTGATCGTCAGCGAACTGGTCACCAACGCCATCCGGTACGCCGCCGGCCCCGTCCGGCTGCGGCTGATCCGTGAGCGCACGCTGGTCTGCGAGGTGTACGACGGCGGGGCGACCACACCCCATCTGCGCCATCCCCGGGCCATGGACGAGGGCGGGCGCGGCCTGCTGCTGGTCTCGCAGCTCGCCCAGCAGTGGGGCACCCGCTTCGTTCCCGACGGAAAGGTCATCTGGGCCGAGCAGTCGCTGACCGGGCCGGACGAGAGCCTCCTCGGCTGACGCCCCCGGCACCGCGGGTCCCCTGCCGGTCCTTCCGCCTCCCCCGATTCGCCCACCGGGGGGAAGAATGATGGGATTCCGACGATGGGGCACCGGACATGACGCGCACGGCGATCGACTACGCGGCGGTGTACCACGCCCTGCCCGGCATGGTGGCGGTCCTGACCCCGGGGCTGGTGTACGCCGATGTCAACGAGGCGTTCCTCGAGGGCACCGGCCTCTCCCGGGAGGAGCTGCTGGGCCACTACCTGTTCGACGTCTTCCCGGACAACCCGGACAACCCCGGCTCCTCCGGCGCGCGCAACCTGCACGCCTCGCTGCTGCGCGTCGTGGCCACCGGCGAGCGCGACACCATGGCCCTGCAGCGCTACGACGTCGAGAGCCGGGAGCACCCCGGCGAGTGGGAGGAGCGCTACTGGAGCCCGGTGAACACGCCGGTGCTGGGCAGTGACGGCACCGTGGTCCTGATCGTGCACCGGGTCGAGGAGGTCACCGAGCTGATGCGGGCGCGCGACCGGGCGGGCGTCGGCCAGAGCCGGGCCCTGGAGGCCGAGCTGTACGCGCGCGCCCGCGAGCTGCAGGAGCTCAACAACCGGCTGCGCCAGGCGCACGCCCGGGAGCGGCAGGTGGCATTGGTGCTGCAGGAGGCGATGCTGCCCGCTCCCCGGCAGCTGGGCCACCACCGCGCCGCCGTGCGCTACCGGCCGGCGGTGGGCGCGCTCAACGTCTGCGGGGACTGGTACGACCTGGTCGACCTGGTGGGCGGCGACCGCATCGGCGTGTCCGTGGGCGACGTGGTGGGACACGGCCTGGAGGCGGCCGGGGTCATGGGCCAGCTCCGCAGCGCGCTCACCGCCGCCTCACTGGTCGCGGCGGGGCCCGCCGAGGCCCTGGACGTCGTGGGGCGCTACGCCCACGTGGTCGACGGGGCCGAGTCCGCGACCGCGGTCACCACCTTCGTCGACTTCGACCGGCGCACCATCACGTACAGCAGCGCCGGCCATCCCCCGCCCGTGCTGGTCCACCGCGACGGACGGGTGGAGTTCCTCGACCGGGCCACCGACCCCCCGTTCGACGCCCTTCCCGAACCGGCCCCGAGGCCCGAGGCGACGACCGTCTTCACGCCCGGTTCCACCCTCGTGCTCTACACCGACGGTCTGGTCGAACGCCGCCGGGCGGCAGCAGCTCCAGCAGCACGGTGTCCGCCAGTGACTCGGGGTCCTGCGTCCGGTGACGGCGCAGCGACCCGGCGAGCCGCGACAGCCCCGTGTCGATGTCCTCCCGGCGGCGTTCGACCAGA
>NZ_LIRG01000389.1 GCF_001419695.1 Streptomyces prasinopilosus | reverse complement strand
CGGCGTACGACGCCCGCCCCACCCTGGGCGACCTCCCCGGCAACCTCGGTGTCGTCCTGCGCCGCAGCACCGACGGCGGCACCACCTGGCAGGCGCAGCAGGTCGTGCGCAAGGAAGCCGCCCCCAAGGGCTACGGCGACCCCAGCCTCCTGGTCGACCGCGAGACCGGACGCGTCTTCGTCTTCTACGCGGCCTCCGTCAACCAGGGCTTCTTCGGCTCCGGGACCGGCAACGACGAGAACGACCCCAACGTCCTGCAGGCCGACTACAGCTACTNNAAGCACGAGCGGATCACCGCGGAGATCAAGAACCCGGCCTGGGCCGGCATGTTCGCCGCCTCGGGCGAGGGCATCCAGCTGCGGCACGGCACCTACAAGGGCCGGCTGATCCAGCAGTACGCCATCCGCAACAACGGCGCCAACTACGCGGTCAGCGCCTACAGCGACGACCACGGCGCCACCTGGAAGATGGGCACCCCCGTCGGCCCCGGCGGCGACGAGAACAAGACCGTCGAACTCTCCGACGGCCGTGTCATGCTCAACAACCGCTCCGCGCCCTACCGCACGGTGGCCTACTCCTCCGACGGCGGCGTCACCTACACCCCCTTCCAGCAGGACACCGAGCTGCCCGACCCCGCCAACAACGGCTCCATCGCCCGCTTCGCGCCGGGCGTGGCCGCCTCGCACCCGCGGGCCTCCTGGCTGATGTTCAGCAACACGGCGACCACCAACAGCCGCAGCAACCTCACCGTCCGCCTCTCCTGCGACAACGGCCAGAACTGGCCGGTCCGCAAGACCGCCGAGGCCGGGTCCGCCGCCTACTCGACGCTCACCCCCCTCGGTGACGGCACCAAGGGCAACGACCGGGTGGGCATGCTGTGGGAGCGCGACAACTACCGGCACATCACCTACTCCTCCTTCGACCTGCAGTGGCTCGGCGGAGTCTGCGCGCCCGTCACCGTCACCCCGCCCGCCTCCCTGCCCGCGGGGAAGACCACCGAGGTCACCGTCCGCGTCGTCAGCCAGAACGACGTGACCCTCCCCTCCGGCTCGGTCTCCCTCCAGCTGCCGTCGGGCTGGAGCGCCCCGTCCGTCACCGTGCCGGCGCTCAACCCCGGCCAGGGCGCGAACATGAGGATCCCGGTCACCGTCCCCGCGAACGCCACCGCGGGCAAGGTGCCGACGACCGCCACGTACCTCGTGCGCGGGTCGCAGCGGTCCTACGGTGACCACACGCTCACCGTCACCGCCCCCTAGCACCACCGGGCCGCCCGCACGATCCTTCGCGGCGGGCGGCCCGTCCCCTTCCTCCGTACCACCCGTGTACCGCCGCACTACCCCAGGAGTCCATGCCATGTCCTCGTCCCAGCCGCTGCGCGGCGTCGTGCCGCCCGTCTGCACCCCCCTCGACGCCTCGGGCGAGGTCGACACCGCCTCACTGACCCGGCACGTCGAGCACCTCGTGAGCGGCGGAGTGCACGGCCTGTTCGCCCTCGGCTCCAGCAGCGAGGTCGCCTTCCTCACCGACCGGCAGCGTGCGGTGGCGCTGCGGACCGTCGTGGAGGCCGTCGCCGGGCGCGTCCCCGTGCTCGCCGGCGTCATCGACACGACCACCCCCCGGGTGATCGTCCACGCGGAGGCCGCCCGCGAGGCCGGCGCCGACGCCCTGGTGGCGACCGCGCCGTTCTACGCCCGGACCCACCCCGTGGAGATCGCGCACCACTTCCGCACCCTGCGCGCGGCCGTCGACCTGCCCCTGTACGCCTACGACCTGCCGGTCTCGGTGCACAGCAAGCTCTCTCCCGCCCTGGTGCGCGAACTCGCCGAGGACGGCACGATCGCCGGCCTCAAGGACAGCAGCGGCGACGAGGGCGGCCTGCGCCGGCTCATCGTGGAACTCGGCGGCCGCCACGGCCGCGCCGACGGCCCCGCCCCCTCCTTCAGCATCCTCACCGGCTCCGAACTGACCGTGGACGCCGCCCTGCTGGCGGGCGCCGACGGCGTCGTCCCCGGCCTGGGCAACGTGGACCCCGCCGGATACGTGCGCCTCTACGACGCCGTGCGCGGCGGCGACCTGGACAGCGCCGTCAAGGAGCAGGAGCGGCTCGTCGAGCTGTTCGGCATGGTCGACGCCGGCCCGGCGGACGAGATGGGCCCCAACTCCTCCGCCATCGGCGCCTTCAAGCACGCACTGCGCCTGCTCGGGGTGTTCACCCACGGCACCACCGCCGCTCCGCAGATCCAGCTGGGCGACGCGTCGGTCGCCTTCGTCGAGCAGCGGCTGCGCGGCGCCGGACTGCTTCCGGTCCGATGACGGCACGGCAACCGGACGCCGCTGTCATCGGCCTCGACCTGGGCGGCACGAAGATCGCCGCCGCCCTGGTCGCGGCCGACGGCACCGTCCTGGCCCGGCACTCCCTGCCCACACCGGCGGCCGAGGGGGCCGAGGCGGTGCTCGACGCGCTGGCCGAAGCCGCCCGCGGGGTCTGGGCACCGGGCACGACGGCGATCGGCGTCGCGGCCGCCGGAGTGATCGACCCCGCCACCGGAACCGTCACCAGCGCCACCGACACGATCCGCGGCTGGGCCGGCACCGCCCTCGCCACCGGCCTCGCCACCCGCACCGGGCTTCCGGTGGCCTGCGACAACGACGTACGCGCCGCCGCCGCCACGGAACTGGCCACCCTCCGCGAGGGCACGGCCGGCCGGGGCGGCGACGGCCCGCACACCGGCGGTGCCCCGGCCGGCCCGCGGCCCACGCTGGTCTACGCGGCCGTGGGCACCGGCGTCGGCGGGGCCGTGGCCGCCGAGGGGCGCATGCTGCACGGCGCGGCCGGCATCGCCGGACACCTCGGCCACCTGCCGAGCCCCGAGGCCGAAGGGCTGCCCTGCACCTGCGGCGCCACCGGTCACCTCGAGGCGATCGCGGCGGGTCCCGGCATCACCGCCCACTACACGCGGATGAGCGGGATCCCGGCCGACCGACTGGAGAGCGTGGCCGCCCGCGCGGCCCAGGGCGACCCGCACGCCACCGCGGCCATCGTCCTGGGCGCCGGGGCCGTCGGCCGCGCCCTGGGCGGCCTCGCCAACGCGCTCGGCGCCGACCACGTCGTCGTCGGCGGCGGTGTGCCCCGCATCGGAGCGCTGTACACGGACGCCCTGGACGCCGCCTTCGCCGCCGAACTCATGCCCCCGCTGCGGGGCCTGCGCCCCGTCCCGCCGGGCGCCGGATCCGACGCCGCCGTGCACGGCGCGGCGGCACTGACCCGCACCCTGCCCCTGCACAGCCCCCGAACCACCGGAGTTCCCCGATGACCCTGCCCCTGGCCGACTCCCTGAAGGGCCGGCTGATCGTGTCCTGCCAGGCCCCGCCCGGCGACCCGATGCGCCAGACCGACACGCTGGTGCGCATGACCCGCGCGGCCGAGGCCGGCGGCGCGGCGGCCGTACGGGTCAACGAGCCGGAGGTCGTCGCGGCCGCCGTCGCCGCCGTCGACGTGCCCGTGATCGGGCTGTGGAAGGATGGCGACACCGGCGTCTACATCACCCCGACCGTGCGCCACGCCCTCGCCCTCGTCGAGGCCGGGGCGGCCGTCGTCGCGGCCGACGCCACCGCGCGCCCGCGCCCCGACGGCAGCACCTTCGCGGAGCTGGCCGAGGCCGTCCACGCGGCGGGCGCCCTCGTCATGGCCGACGTGTCGACCTTCGACGAGGGCCGCGCGGCCGCGGCCCAGGGCGCCGACTTCGTCGGGACGACCCTGTCCGGATACGTTCCGGGCACCCCCCGCCAGACGGCCCCCGATCTGGCGCTCGTCGCCGACCTGGCCGCCGCGATCCCCGTCCCGGTGATCGCCGAGGGCCGGATCGCGACCCCGCAGCAGGCCGCCCAGGCCCTGGCGGCGGGAGCGCTGAGCGTCGTCGTGGGCACCGCCATCACGGCACCGACCGCGCTGACCCGCGCCTTCGTGGCCGGTCTCACCTCCTGACCGTGCCGGTGGGACGCCGTGCCGCCCCCCGCCGACCGGGGCGGCGCGGCCGCCGGCCCTTCTCCGGGTGGGACTCCATGTGACGGAGGACCGCCCGTCCCGCCGGCTCCGCCCGTCCCGCCGGCTCCGCCCGCCGCGCCGGTGACGGCCCGACAGGGGCCGCGCGGGCGCGGCGGCCCTCCCGTGCGAGCGCGGCCGGACCTCGCGTCCGCGGCGTGATCCGCCGGACGGCCCCGGTCCGGGCGGCTGCCGCGGCTCTCACACCGGTTGCCACAGAGGGGCGAGCGCCGCCGGGGTGAGGAGCCGGTCCGGCGGCCCCTGACCGGCCACGCGGCCGTCGCGGAGCAGCAGGCACGCGTCCGCCGCGCGTGCCGCGTCCAGGTCGTGGGTGGCGTGGACGAGGGTCACCCCGTCGGCTGACAGCCCGGCCAGCAGCGCCGCCGTGCGCTCCCGGGCCTCGGGGTCGAGACCGGTGGTCGGTTCGTCCAGCAGGAGCAGGTCCGACTCCTGGGCCAGGGCCTGCGCCATGAGCGTGCGCTGCCGCTGCCCGCCGGAGAGTTCGCCGAGCTGACGCGCGGCCAGCGCCGTGACGCCGAGGCGCTCCATGGCCTCGTCCACCGCCGTCCGATCGCGCCGCGTGAGCCGGCGCCACGGTCCCCGCTCGCCCCAGCGCCCCATCTCCACGGTCTGCCGGACCGTCAGGGGAAGCGTGTCGCCGACGGCCCCGCGCTGCGGGACGAACGCCGGCGGCCGGGTTCCGGCGTGCCGGACCTCTCCCGCCGAGGGGCGGATCACCCCGGCCAGAACCCCGAGCAGCGTGGACTTCCCGCTGCCGTTCGGGCCGATCAGCGCGGTGACGGCCGACGCCGGTACCGCGCCGTCGATCCGGTCGAGCACGGGGCGGCCGGGATAGCCGGCGCAGAGCCCGGTGAAGCGGATGCGGGGCGGCGGCCGGTCCCCGGTGGCGGAGACAGGGGTTTTATTGAACATGATTGTCATTGTAGTGTGCTCGCATGGACTGGTTGACGGGCCCCTTCGAGGTGTCCTTTGTGCAAAGGGCCCTGTGGGGCGGCATGTTGGTGTCGGCGATCTGCGCCCTGGCGGGCACCTGGGTGGTGCTGAGGGGCATGGCCTTCCTCGGTGACGCCATGTCGCACGGACTGCTGCCGGGGGTCGCGCTCGCCGCGCTCCTGGGCGGCAACCTCCTGGTGGGCGCGCTGCTGAGCGCGGCCGTGATGACGGCGGGCGTCACCGCCCTCGGGCGCACCCCGAGACTGTCCCAGGACACCGGGATCGGCCTGCTCTTCGTCGGGATGCTGTCGCTCGGCGTCATCGTCGTCTCGCGCTCGCAGTCCTTCGCCGTCGACCTGACCGGGTTCCTCTTCGGCGACGTCCTCGCCGTCCGGGAACAGGACCTGGTGCTGCTGGGCGGTGCCCTGCTGCTGGCGCTGACCGTCTCGGTCCTCGGCCACCGGGCCTTCCTCGCCCTGGCGTTCGACCCGCGCAAGGCCCGCACCCTCGGCCTGCGTCCGCGCGCCGCCCACGCCGTCCTGCTGGGCCTGCTGGCACTGGCCATCGTCGCCTCCTTCCACATCGTGGGGACGCTGCTGGTCCTGGGCCTGCTCATCGCCCCGCCCGCGGCCGCGCTGCCCTGGGCCCGCAGCGTGCGGGCGGTGATGGCGCTCGCGGCACTGCTCGGCACGGCCGCCACCTTCTTCGGCCTGCTGCTCTCCTGGCACCTGGGCACCGCCGCCGGCGCGACCGTCTCGGCCCTCTCGGTGGGCCTGTTCTTCCTCTCCCACCTGGCCTCGGGCGTCCGCCACCGCCGCCGCGAACGCGGGCGGACCGGCCACCCCGTGGCGACCGCCTGAGGGGCACCGGCCGAAGAGGCCCGGTCCGGAGAGCCGGTCCGGCTCCGGGAGCCGGCCCCGTTCCGGGAAGCGACCCCGTTCCGGGGCCCGACCCCGGCCCACGACCCGATCCGCACACCTGATGGAGGCGACCCCCTTGCCCGTCCGAGGAAACGTCACTGCCGAAGCGTCCGCGCTCCTGGCCCTCGCGCTGCTCACCGCGGGCTGCGCGGACGGCCGGGACGACGCCGGCTCCGCCCCGCCGGCGGGTCCGCCGGCCTNNGGAGGCCGAGCAGCAGTCCAGGCTGCTCCTCAACGACCCGAGGACCGGAGACACCCGCGTCCTCGACCTGATCACCGGGAAGGCGCACGAGGTCCCCCGGACACCGGGCACCACGGCCCTCACCACGGACGGCCGGTTCGGCCACCTCCACGGCGCGGACGGCACCCGCGTCCTCGACACCGGTGCCTGGACGGTGGACCACGGCGACCACGTGCACTAC
>NZ_LIRG01000388.1 GCF_001419695.1 Streptomyces prasinopilosus | reverse complement strand
GCGAGCCGGTCCTCGACGACCTGTTCGCCGCCCGGCAACGCGCGCCGGGCGAAGGGGTGGACGACCTCTTCCTCCGCGGTCTCGTGCACGGCCAGCAGGCGTACCAGGCGACGGAAGGCGTTGCGGCGTTCCTCGCCCCCGGTGGCCTCGACCTCGTCGAAGAGGTTGCGGATGTCTCCGTGCTGACGCATCAGCAGGGAGACGACGTCGTCGTCCTTGGCGCGGTCGTCCCCGGCGTGCGGGGTGTGCAGCTCGGACATGGCGCCCCTCACTTCTCGCGCTGGGCGGGGTCGGGGTGCTCGCCCTCGGTCTGGACGCGGTACTCACGGCCGAACATCGTGTCGTGCTCGGTCATGACCCGGTCGCTCGGCGGTGCCTCGCCGCCGTGGATCTGCTCCTGCATCCGCTCGAACCGCTCGTGCGCCTCGCGCACGTAACCGGCCCCGAGAGTGGTCAGGTCCAGCTGGGTGTCCAGGAGTTCGCGCACGTAGTCCTTGTTCGGCTCGAAGGTGAGCACGTTGGGCAGTTGGGGAGCCAGGACCGAGGCGGGGTCGCGGCCGTCGTGCCGGCGCATGAGGTCGCAGGCGGCGTGCAGGTGCTCCAGCTCCATGTTCAGGTGCAGCTCCCAGATGGCCTTGACCCTGGGGTCGCTCTCCTGCTCCATGAAGGAGTAGTACAGGTAGCACTCGTTGTACTCGTGGTTGACCAGTTGCTCCCACCACGTCTCCCCCGGGTCCACGAGGGACTCGTAGTGCGTGACGTGCTCCTCCTCGATCAGCCCGATCTCCTGGTACAGCTGACGGGCGATCGGCTCCATGTAGGTGGGGCCGGTGTTCATGTAGAAGTTCATGGTCTGCTGCTCCGCCGACATGATCGTCAACGCGTGCAGTTTCGACAGCGGGTTCGCCTCGTCCTTGGCGTACGGGTCGCGGACGTTGTCGACCGGGTCGCGGTGGTGGAACCTGGTGGGCCTGCCGGGCATGACCTCGGTCAGGTTGTCGACGATCGACTCCGCCTTGCGGTGCTCGATCATCTCGTACAGGTTCGCGTACCGGTACAGGTGGTCGAAGTCCTCCAGCACACCGAACTGGTACGCCTGCTTCAGGTACGGGTCCGGCTCCATCCGCGCCACCCACGCCGTCAGGTCCACCGCGACCTGCTCGTAGGCGATGGTGGTCTCCAGCACCGACGACACCCCCGGAAGCAGCCAGTTCACCGCCTTCTGCTGCTGCGCCTCGATGTAGCGGACCCGCGCGAGCTGCCGCTTCACCTCGGGGTCGACGGTGTGACGTGCCATCTGGTGGCTGAACAGGATCGCCTCCACCTCGATGCCGTTCATCGTGATGACGCGACAGCGGGTGTACGGGTCGCAGTGGTCCGGGTCGATCGGCTCCACGTTCAGCTCACGCCAGTTGCGCAGTTGCCGGTCCAGCGGGATGCCCCGCTGCTCCAAGGGGTTGAAGGTCATGGGCGTGCCTCCTGAGAACGAGTAGGGACTCGTGCGCCACCGGGGTACCCCGCATCGGACGACGAGCACGGACCTGCTGCTCAGTGTGTTCACCACGGGTGCTTTCCGGCCACCGCTCACGCCTGCGGACCGCACGGTTCCCTCCGATGGGTCACCAGAACGGGCGGATGCGGTGCCGGCGCCGGAGAGCCGGGCGCACGGCCCGATTCCCGGGACCGACTGTTGACACTCCCTCGACACCCCGACCATGATGATACTCCGTAGTATGAGACACGGGAGCGAGATGAACTTCGAAGGTCGGGTAGCAGTGGTGACCGGTGCCGGGGCCGGACTGGGGCGGGCTCATGCCCTGGCCCTCGCCGAGCGCGGCGTCAAGGTGGTCGTCAACGACATGGGGTCGCCGGGCGGGGAGTCCACCGGCGGGAACGCGGCGGCACGGGTCGCCGCGGAGATCCGGGCCGCCGGTGGTGAGGCCGTCGCCCACCTCTGCGACGTCACGGACGCGGAGGCCGTCGAGAGGATGACCGGCGAAGCCCTCGCGCGGTGGGGCCGCGTCGACATCCTCATCAACAATGCCGGGGTCCTGCGCGACAAGTCCTTCGCGAAGATCGGGCTGGATCACGTCCGTCAGGTCGTCGACGTGCATCTGATGGGTTCGATCCACTGCACCAGGGCGGTGTGGCCGCACATGGTGGAACAGGGCTACGGCAGAGTGCTGATGACCACCTCCGCCTCCGGCCTGTACGGCAACTTCGGCCAGTCCAACTACGGTGCGGCGAAGTCCGGCCTGGTCGGACTGATGAACGTCCTCGCGATCGAGGGCGAGCGCAAGGGCATCCGGGTCAACGCGCTCGCCCCGACCGCGGCCACGCGGATGACCGAGGGCTTGATCGACGAGGGGATCCTCGGTCTGCTCACCCCCGAATCGATCGCTCCGGGAGCCCTGTTCCTCGTCAGCGAACAGGCCCCCACCAAGACCGTCCTCGCCGCCGGCGCCGGTGTCTTCGCCGTCGCGCAGATGAGGGAGTCCGCAGGGGTCTACCTTCCCGAGGGTGACCGCTCACCCGAGACCATCGCCGAGCGGTGGGCCGAGATCAGCGACATGAGCGCTTCCGTGGTCACCGCGTCCGCGTTCGACCAGACGAAGCGGTACGCCGCCATGGCCGGAACCGAGACGGGGGCCGTGCCGTGAGGGAGGCCGTCATCGTGTCCACGGCCCGGACGCCGATCGGCAAGGCGTTCCGCGGCTCGTTCAACGACACGTCGGGGCAGCGGCTGGCCGCCCATGCGATCTCCGGCGCACTGCGGCGGGCGGGGCTCGACGGACCGGAGGTCGAGGACGTCGTGTTCGGCTGCGCGATGCAGGAGGGCTCGACGGGGATGAACGTCGCCCGCCAGGGGGCACTGCGGGCGGGCCTGCCGGTGACGGTTCCCGCGATGACCGTCGACCGGCAGTGCGCGTCGGGTCTGATGGCGATCGCGACCGCGGCGAAGCAGGTCGTCACCGACGGGATGGACGTCGTGATCGGTGGTGGGGTCGAGTCCGTCTCCCTCGTCCAGAACGCGTACCGGAACACCCACCGGACCGTCGACCCGTGGCTGTCGCGGGAGAGGCCCTCGCTCTACATGAGCATGCTGGAGACGGCGGAGATCGTGGCGGAGCGTTACGGCGTCAGCCGCGACGAGCAGGACGAGTTCGCCCTGCTGTCCCAGCGGCGGACGGCCGCCGCGCAACGGGCGGGACTCTTCGACGAGGAGATCGTCGCCCTGTCCGGCCGGCGGACGGCACCGGAGGGTCCGGACGCTCCGGCGGCCGTCCGGGAGTTCACCCTGCGCGAGGACGAAGGGAGCCGGGCCTCGACCACCCGTGAGGCGCTGTCCCGTCTCCGGCCGGTACTCCCCGACGGGAAGGCGTCCGCGACCTCCACCGTCACCGCCGGCAACGCCTCCCAGCTCTCCGACGGCGCCTCCGCCGCCGTCCTGATGGAGGCCCGCGAGGCGGAAAGGCGCGGGCTCACCCCGCTCGGCGCCTACCGGGGGATCGCCGTCGCCGGCTGCGAACCGGACGAGATGGGGATCGGTCCCGTGCACGCGGTCCCCAAGCTGCTCGCCGAGCACCGCCTCTCCGTGGACGACATCGACCTGTGGGAGCTCAACGAGGCCTTCGCGTCGCAGGCCGTCCACTGCCGTGACCGTCTGGGCATCGACCCGGCCAGGCTCAACGTCAACGGCGGCGCCATCGCGGTCGGTCACCCCTACGGCATGACGGGAGCCCGTCTCGTCGGCCACGTCCTGCTCGAGGGACGCCGCCGCGGTGCCCGGTTCGCCGTCGTCACCCTGTGCGTCGGCGGAGGCATGGGCGCCGCCGGCCTCTTCGAGATCTTCTGACGAGCACCGTCCGCCGACGCGGCCGTCGCGGACTCCCCGTTCCCGGCGGACTTCCTCCGCGGACTTCCCCTCCGAGGGGCTCCCCCCACGGGCGGGCTCCCTCCTTCACCCTGCGCGGACCGGAACACTCCGCCGGTGGCGACGTGTCGCCCCGCCGCTCCTGCCGTACCGAGGCGACACGTCGCCACCACCCCGGACTCGTTCCCCGCACGACACCCGTACCTCAACCCGTTGGAAGGGCTTCGATGACTGTCGATTCGGTTTCCCCGGCGGCGGACGCGCTGCACGCACGCGCCACGCGCAAGGCCATGGTCAGACTCCTGCCGATCATGCTGGCCGCCTACTTCATGGCCTACATCGACCGCACCAACGTCGCGCTCGCCAAGACCCAGTTGCAGGCCGACGTCGGCATCGGCGTCACCGCCTTCGGACTGGGCGCCGGCATCTTCTTCGTCAGCTACGCCTTCCTGGAGGTGCCCGGCAGCCTGATCATGCACAGAGTCGGCCCAAGACGGTGGATCGCACGGATCGCCGTCACCTGGGGCGCGCTCTCGGCGGCCATGATGTTCGTCCAGGGCGAGTGGTCGTTCTACGTGCTGCGCTTCTTCCTCGGCATGGCCGAAGCCGGCCTCTATCCGACCCTCATGTACATGGTCACCGTGTGGTTCTCCCAGAAGCACCGCGCCACCGTGGTCGGATTCATCTACCTGGCCCCGACCGTCGCCCTGATCGTGGGCAACCCGATGGGCGGCGCGCTGATGGAGTTCGACACCGCTCTGGGACTGCACGGATGGCAGTGGATGTTCCTGATCGAGGGCATCGTGACCATGCTCGTCGGCGTCCTCGTCTGGTTCAGGCTGCCGGAGACGCCCCGCGACGCCTCATGGCTGACGGCCGGGGAGGCGGAGATCCTCTCCGCCCGCGCCGCCGGTGACGGCACGGGGTCCGGACACCGCGTCAAGGGCAGCCTGAAGCGCGCCTTCACCCGCCCCTTCATCGTCATCATCGCGCTGATCTACCTGTTCAACCAGGTCACGAACGTCGGCATCGTCTTCAACATGCCGTCCATCGTCGAGGGACTGGACATCCACGGTTCGTTCCTCATCGGCCTGGTGTCGGGAAGCGCCGGCATCGGTGCCACCGTCGGCGTGCTCCTCGTTCCCCTCGTGCACCGTCGTTTCGGCAACGAGGTGGCGCTCATCGGGATCCTCGCAGCGTCGACGGCGGTGACGGCGGCGGTCTTCGTGCTCTCGTCGTCCCCGGCCGCGCAGATCCTGCTGATCGTGGTGTCCATGGTCTTCGTGTTCGGCACGCTGCCGCTGTTCTGGTCCGTGGCCATGGCCAGGATGTCCGGGCTGGTCGCCGCCGCCGGTCTCGCGTTCATCAACACGATCGGGCTCCTCGGCGGATTCCTCGGCCCGTACGCCTTCGGCCTGGCCGAGGACGCGACCGGGAACCCCGGCGCGGGGCTCTACGTCGTCATCGCCTCCTCGGTCGCCGGCGTCCTGCTCACCCCTCTGCTCGCACGCGCCGTCCGCGGTGAGGACGCGACCGCGGCCGGGACCCCGGCCCCCGTCTCGCGTTGACCGCGGTCCCTCCCGGAACGAGACACGAAGGAAACGCACATGCACGGCCTCATGCAGGACCGCCCCTTGTCGCTGCCGATGCTCATGGACGGCATGGAGCACCGGTTCAGCCGTAAACACGTCACCACGACGCAGCCGGGCGGCACGGTGTCCGCGTCCTACGGCGACGTCGCCGAGCGCGTCCGGCGCCTCGCCGGGGTGCTGGATCACCTGGGCGTCCCCGCCGGCGCCCGGGTGGGGAGTTTCGGCTGGAACTCGCAGCGCCACCTGGAGCTGTACCTGGCCGTTCCCTGTTCGGGACGGGTCCTGCACACGCTCAACCACCGTCTCTTCGCGGACGACGTCGCCCACATCGTCGACGACGCCGCGGACGACGTCCTCTTCGTCGACCGGTCGCTCCTCGACGTGGTGCACCCCCTGCTCGAGAGGTGCCCGAGCGTGCGGCACCTCGTCGTGATGGACGACGGCTCACCGGCGGAGCTGCCGGCCGGCCCCCGGGTGCACGACTACGAGACGCTCCTGGGCGCCGCACGGCCGGTCGCGGCGTTCGGGAACATCGACGAACGCACCGCCGCCGCCCTGTGCTACACGTCGGGGACGACGGGCCGTCCCAAGGGAGTCCTCTACGACCACCGGTCGATCGTGCTGCACGCGATGACGCTGCTGATGGCGGACGCCTTCGCCATCGGCGAGGACGACACGGTGATGCCGATCGTGCCCATGTTCCACGTCAACGCCTGGGGCCTGCCCTACGCCGCGCTGATGGCCGGGGCGAACCTGGTCATGCCCGGCCCGGTCATGTCACCGGAGCGTCTGGTGCGGGCGATGGAGACGTGCCGGGTCACGTTCGCCGCCGCGGTGACCACGGTCTGGCGCGGGATACTGCCCCATGCCGGCGACGCCGACCTGAGCGCACTGCGGCGTGCCGTCAGCGGCGGGGGCGCGCTGCCCGTCGCGCTCTCCCGCGCCTTCCACGAGAAGGCCGGCGTCCCGCTGACGAGCTCGTGGGGGATGACCGAGACCAGTCCGCTGGTCTGCAGCGCGAGGGTGCCCAGCGAAACAGCGCCCTCCCTCACGGAGGAGGACCGCATCGCGGCACTGGCCGCACCCGGTCCCCCCACGGTGCTGTGTTCGCTGCGCCTGGTCGCCGAGGACGGTTCCCCCGCACCCCGTGACGGACGGCACCGGGGTGAACTGCAGGTCTCCGGCCCGACCGTCGCGGCCGCCTATTTCGGCGGTTCCCCCGGGACCTCGGCGTTCACCGAGGACGGCTGGCTGCGGACCGGGGACGTGGCCACCATCGATCCCTTCGGTGTCGTGCGGATCGTCGACCGGACCAAGGACCTCGTCAAGTCGGGGGGAGAGTGGATCTCGTCGGTCGAACTCGAGAACGAGATCATGGCGATGCCCGGGGTCCTGGAGGCCGCGGTCATCGCGGTGCCCGACGACAAGTGGGGGGAAAGACCCCTCGCGTGCGTGGTGCCGGTACCGGATGCGGGCCTCACCGCCGAGGGCGTCCGCCGGCACCTGTCCGGGCGGGTGGCCAAGTGGTGGATCCCCGAGGAAGTGATCATGCTGGACGGTCTCCCCAAGACGGCGTCCGGGAAGTTCGCGAAAGCCGCGCTGCGCCGGTCGGTGACCGCCGGGGGCGACTGACGGGCCCCCGGCGGAACGGCCCGGCGCGGACTCCGCCGCGGCAGGGCCTCAGCGGACCGGATCGAGGAGCAGTCCTCCGACCACGAGGTCCACGACCTCGTCGGCGAGACGCCGCAAGTCGTCCGTGGACTGCCCCTCGATCCGGCGGAACCACATGTCGACGGCGTTGAGGCTGCACAGCAGCGTCCGGGCGGCCAGCTTCGCGCGCACGGGGCGGAGGGTGCCGTCGGCGATGCCGTCCTCGACCACCCGGAGGAAGAGGTCTTCGTACTCGGCCCGCAGGACGTTCAGCTCGTCCAACGCCTTCCGCTGGCGGGGCTTCAGCGCGGTCGAGGACTGCTCGCGCACTCCGAGATGGACCACGTGGTGGTACGTGAGGTTCGTCATCAGGTTCATCACGTGCTGGGTCGACATGGCGATGAGTCGCTCCCGCCCGCTCCTGGGCTCCCGGGCCAGCGGCTCCACTTGTTCGCGGACGGTGCGCATGCCGTGCTCGTACGCGGCGAGGAAGATGTCGAACTTGGAGCGGAAGTGGTAGTAGATCAGCCCTTTGGTGGCGCCGACACTGTCGGCGATGTCGTCGATGGCGACGCCGAACCCCTGCTCCATGAAGGCCTCGGCCGCGGCATCCAGAATGCGGCGCTTGGCGTTGTCGGCCTCGGCACCGTCCACGACTGCCATCCGGATCCTTCTCTCGTTCGGTGTTCGTCCGGCACAGCGCTCACCGGCGTGTTCCTCGGGGGCCGGAACACCTGATGATACTCCCTAGTATTTCCGGCGGGAGACAGGCGGCGAGCCCGCGGCCGCCCGCGGCGACGGCTTGCCGACGAAGCGCGCGGGCACCTGGTCGTCCCCGGCGGTCCGCCGGCAACACAACGGGCGACGCGCCCCCGGTGTATGGCACCCGAGTACTGGCCCGGCCCCGCATGTGCACGGCCGGCTACTTGAGCAGGACGGCCGTCCGCGACATCCTCACCGCCCACGCGGCGGGGCACGACCGGGCGAGACCGCTGCGGGGCCTGAGGGTGCTGGAACTGTCCTTCCCCGGCCCGTCCGCCTGACCGTCCTGCGGTACCGTCCCGCACGTCGCGGGCCCGACCGGGTCCGCCACGCCACGCCCCGGCAGAAAGGCGCACCCCGGTGCGCAACGTCTACGTCGTCACCCACCATCCGTCCGGGCAGCGCTGGAGGGCCGGGAGAGCCGGGGGCATGGCTCCCCAAGTCATCGAGTCCTCTCAGCGGCTGGGCCGCCACCGTTGGACCGTGGAGCGGACGGGTGGCGTGGCCGGCCGGGTGCCGTCGCCCGCACCGTCGCTGCGAACGCGGGGCCGTGCCCACATTGCGGTGCGGTGGGGGCACACGGTCCTGGAGGGAGCGCAGGTTCGCCGGTGCCTCCGGCCTGTGCGTCGTCGAGTTGCTCTACCTCAGCCTCCTGACCCGCCGTGAGGCATCGGCACCCGCGTCTTCGCCCGACATGCCCGTCCCGGGGACCGGGGGCGCGGTGCCGGGTCACCACGGGACGACCGCGGGGCGGCCCGTGGAGGCGGGCAGCGCGGGACGCGGGGCCTTCGGACGGGCCGGGCGGGAACGGGCCCGGCCGGGCCCGTTCCGCTCGCGGCGATCCCGCCGCAGGACGCCCGCGGGGTGGATGGCGACCAGCAGCCCACTGTCGGGAAGCCACCGCCGGGTTCACCGGTCGGGCCACTTCTCCCGGCTGAGCCGCGCCCGGCGGATCTTTCTGCGCTGTGCGGCCGTGGTGGCGCCCCAGATCCCGTCGTCCTCGCCGTGCTCGATGGCCCATGACCGGCAGGCGAGGAGGACGGAGCAGCGGCGGCATATGGTCCGGGCGAGGAAGGCCTCGTCCCCGGGCGACGCGGAGTCGGACAAGGGGAAGAAGATCTCAGGATCCTCGCCTACGCACGAAGCCTGATCGCGCCAGTCCGGCGCCATGTGATCTTCAGAGAATGAGCCGGACATGGCATACCTCTACACGGCGTTCGACAACACCTTCGGCGCGTTGCGGCACCGAAGGACCCGGCAGAGGTTGCAGACCAGCGTACAACTCGTCGCAAGCCTTCTCCAGCTTTCACGCCCGGGGAGGCGCCGGCTCCTGAAGCGTGGCGCGGAAAGGCCGTGAGGACGCGGGCGGAAGGGGTGGGGACACGCTCAGGGCGGGCACGGACCGTGCGAGGGCCGGCCCTGCGCCCTTCTTTCCGGGCCGGTGGCCCGGCCCACCTTTCTCTCCGCTGATTCGAGTCGGAACAGCACGATGTGCGACCCCTGGGGGGTCGCACATCGCGTTGTCGTCGGCGTGTTATCAGTCCCTGTCGTTGTGGTGTCCGTTGCCGCCACGATCGTTGTGATCGCCGTTGCCGCCACGGTCGTTGCCGTAGTGGTCGTTGTCGTGGTGTCCGTTGCCGCCACGATCGTTGTCGTAGTGGCCGTTGTCGTAGCGGTCGTTGTCGTGATGGCCGTTGTCGTAGCGGTCGTTGTCGT
>NZ_LIRG01000387.1 GCF_001419695.1 Streptomyces prasinopilosus | reverse complement strand
GCGGAGGGATTTGAACCCTCGGTGACTTGCGCCACACTCGCTTTCGAGGCGAGCTCCTTCGGCCGCTCGGACACGCTACCGGGAGAGACCTTACAGCACGCGGCGCGATGGTTCGAAATCGGTGTGCGGGCGGGGCGGTCCGCCGTCAGCGGTCCCGGAAGAACGCGGTGAGCAGCCGGGCGCACTCCTCGGCGAGCACTCCTTCGACGACTTCGGGCCGGTGGTTGAGCCGCTGGTCGCGGACGACGTCCCAGAGGGAGCCGGCCGCGCCCGCCTTCTCGTCCCGGGCGCCGTAGACGAGCCGGTCGATCCGGGACTGCTGGATCGCGCCCGCGCACATGGTGCAGGGCTCCAGCGTGACCACGAGGGTGCAGTCGGCGAGCCGCCACTGCCCCAGTGCCGCGGCGGCCCGCCGCAGGGCGAGCAGTTCCGCGTGTGCGGTGGGGTCGTGGGCGGCCTCGCGTTCGTTGTGCCCGGAGGCCAGCACGGTGCTGCCGTCCGGCGCCAGGACGATCGCGCCGACGGGCACGTCCCCGTTCCGGGCGGCCCGTTCGGCCTCGTCCAGGGCGAGCCGCATCGCGGCCCGCCAGGGAGCGCGCACCGGGTCGGGCACCGGGTCCGGAGCCGGCTCGCGCGCCGGGTCGGGCACGGGCCGCGGCGCCGGACCGCGCACGGGCTCGGGCGGGGTGGGCCCGGTCAGCGGACGGTCTCCAGGACCTCGGCGGCGCCCAGGACCTCGGCGATCGCTCCGAGGGCGTCCCCGGACAGCGAACGCAGGTCCTTCTCGCTCACGCCCAGGTCGTCCAGGACCCGGGCGTCGCCGACCGGGCCGTGCGGCACGGAATCGGCGGAGCCGGTGTCCGCCGCGCCGTCCGCACCGGCGCCGGCGTCGTCCGGTTCGCCGTCCTCCGTGCCGTCGAGGTCGAGGGCGTCCAGGTCGGGGCCGTCGACCACGGGCTCCCGGCCGAGCAGCTCGTCGGTGAGCAGGATCTCGCCGTAGCTGCTGCGGGCGGCGGCCGCGGCGTCGGACACGTAGATACGAGGGTCGTCCTCGCCGTCCACGCGGACGACGCCGAACCAGCCGTCCTCCTGCTCGATCAGCACGAGCACCGTGTCCTCGTCGGGGGCGGCCTCCCGTGCCAGGTCGGCCAGGTCCGACAGGGTCTCCACATCGTCGAGTTCCGTGTCGCTCGCTTCCCACCCGTCTTCGGTGCGCGCGAGCAGTGCGGCGAAGTACACCGTGACTCTCCCACTGGTCTTAGGCGTGCCGGTTGGGGGTCCCCCCGGCGGAGGTGTGCGGGCGGGGAGCGCTGTACGAGCCCCGCCCATTCGGAATCGTGGCAGAAACAAGGCCGTCAGGGGGCGTCTTCGGCTCCCTGTGTCCGGCAGTTGTGACCCGCCCCGTCGAGTGTCCCCCGGGCGGCTGCCCGGGACCCGCCGACGCGCTCGCCGCCGCCACAGCGGATCGTACGCGGCTCGGACTGCCGTGCTCGTACGCCCACGGGGCAAACACCCGCATGGGCCGCGATCTTCCCGCAGCCGGGCCTGTTCCCGCGGGGTTCGCGACCTCCCGTTCACCCCGGGGGCGTCCCCGCTCCCCGCGGCCGTGGGCCTCCTACCAGCGGAAGGTCCGCATGCGCATCGCGTGCCGCAGCCGGGCCGCCTTGGCGCGGCGCGGCTGGACCCGGTCGCGCAGCGCCCGGGCCTCGGCGAGTTCGCGCAGGAACCGGGCGCGCCGCCGCCGCCGCTCGGCGTCCGTCTCGTCCGCGCCGGGCGGTCCGGTCATGCCGGGCAGCCCGGACACCCCGGAGACCTCCGGCCCGCCCGGTGCGCCGGGCAGGCCCCGGGAGGCCTCGCGTGTCGACGGCTTGTCTCGGGAATTGCGCTCAGGCATTGTTTCACCACCCCAGTCCGTCCCTCCCACCTTCCCCCGGACGGACGGTTTGACGCCAGCGAAGGAGGCGGGGGCGGACGGCGGTGCCTGCCGTGTGCGGGTGAACCGGGCCCGGTCCTGCCCGGTTAATGTGGGGACATGCGTCTCCACGTCGTCGACCACCCCCTGGTCGCACACAAGCTCACCACGCTGCGCGACCAGCGCACCGACTCCGCGACCTTCCGCCGTCTCGCCGACGAGCTGGTCACCCTCCTCGCCTACGAGGCCACGCGCGACGTGCGCACCGAACAGGTCGACATCCGAACGCCGGTGGAGCGGACCACGGGCGTCAAGCTCTCCCACCCGCGCCCGCTGGTGGTGCCGATCCTGCGGGCCGGTCTCGGCATGCTGGACGGCATGGTCCGGCTGCTGCCGACCGCCGAGGTGGGCTTCCTCGGCATGATCCGCAACGAGGAGACGCTGCAGGCCTCGACGTACACCACCCGGATGCCCGAGGACCTCTCCGGACGTCAGGTGTACGTGCTGGACCCGATGCTCGCCACCGGCGGCACGCTGGTCGCCGCGATCCAGGAGCTGATCAAGCGGGGCGCGGACGACGTGACCGCGGTGGTGCTGCTGGCCGCCCCCGAGGGCGTCGAGGTGATGGAGCGCGAGCTGGCCGGCACCCCGGTGACCGTCGTGACGGCGTCGGTCGACGAGCGCCTCAACGAGCAGGGCTACATCGTGCCGGGTCTCGGGGACGCGGGGGACCGGATGTACGGGGCGGCCGAGTAGGCCGTCCGCCGCGGGTGGGCGTCACGCGGGGGACGGCGGCGCGGACCGCCCGTCCGCGGGGCGACCGCGGGACTGCCCCGGGGCGACCGCGGGGTGATCCCAGGAGGCGGCCGTTCCCGGGCCCGAGGACAGGGCCCGGGAACGGCCGTCGCCGCTTCCGCTCCCGGCTCCTGCGGGCCGCTTCGCCTCCGGTGTCAGCAGCTCTTCTTCACGGTGGGGGCGGGCGCGGGTTCGTTCAGCGCGGCCAGGGCCCGGTCGGCGTCCGCCCGGGCCGTCAGCCGGGTGAAGGCGTCGCCGATGATCAGGTCGATCTCGGTGCCCTTGCGGGAGGCCTCGGTGCGGCGTTCGGCGTCGGCGAGCTGGGTGCCGAGCACCGGCAGCGAGGTCTTGAGGGCGGACGCGGGGCCGAGGAGCACTCCGGTGCCCTTGACCTTCTTGTCGTACTCCTCGGCCGCGTTGCCGACGTCGCCGATCTTGAAGCCGCGCTTCTTCAGTTCGTCCGCGGTCTTCTTGGCCAGACCCGGCTCGGTCGTGGCGTTGAGGACGTTGACCGTGATCCGGCCGGGCGCGGGGAGCGCGGCAGCGGGGCTCGGACGGGGCGAGGGGGTGGTCTCGGTGACACAGCCCGTCGTGACGCCGACCGCGGAGGCGGGGTTGCCGCCGCCGGTGAAGACGTCGAAGAGCTGCAGGGTGCCCCAGCCGGCCACGCCGAGCGCCGCGACGGAGGTGAGGGCCAGGACGACGAGCTTGCCGCGGCGTCGGGGGCGGCGCATCCGCGGGTACTTGTCACCCCGGATCTGGTACTGGCCGCCCATGCCGGGAGGAGTCAGCATGCTCATGGGCGCAGCGTAGTGCGCTCCGGCGGCTCTGCCTACCAGATGATCATTCGATAGCGCGCAGTCCAACCCGAAAGGGTCAAACCCGGTGCCGGAGGAGGCGCGTACGGCGGGACGGGGGAGCCTCGAGGGCGCACCCGGGCACGCCGCGTACGGGGTGGTGGCGTCCGCGCGGCCGACGGGTGCCGTCCGCGCGCGGGTCGGCGCGGGCCGGAGCCGCCCGGCGGTCTCCGGTCCGGGCCGGGGAGGGTCAGCCCAGGTCGAGGACGCGGGCGTGCAGCACCTGACGCTGCTGGAGTGCCGCCCGCACCGCGCGGTGCAGCCCGTCCTCCAGGTACAGGTCGCCCTGCCACTTCACGACGTGCGCGAAGAGGTCGCCGTAGAAGGTCGAGTCCTCGGCGAGGAGGGTCTCGAGGTCGAGTTGCTGCTTCGTCGTGACGAGCTGATCGAGGCGGACCGGGCGCGGCGCGACGTCCGCCCACGACCGGGTGCTTTCCCGGCCGTGGTCGGGGTACGGCCGGCCGTTTCCGATGCGCTTGAAGATCACACGGAAAGCCTACCGGCCCAGACGTTCCGGGCGCAGCCATGGCGGTGGAGTACGACACGGGAAAAAGCGTGCGGGAGCGGGACGAAACGGAAGGAGGGGGAGGGCGGTGTCCGGCTCCCGGTGACCGGCGGGTCCGCGGGTCAGCCCGTGCGCCAGTACCCCAGGGCGTGCATCCGCTGCTTGGGCACGCCCAGTTCCTTGCGCAGGAACGCCGACAGGGTCCGGGTGGTCGCGGTGTCGCAGGCGACCCAGACGTACGGGTCGGGGTGGGCCCGCAGCAGACCGGGCAGGTCGGCCCGGACCCGTTCGACGAGGTGGGCGCCGGAGTCCCGGCGCCCACCTCGTCGAA
>NZ_LIRG01000386.1 GCF_001419695.1 Streptomyces prasinopilosus | reverse complement strand
GCGGGGAGGGGACCGGAGGGAGCGGGCGCGCCGGCCGGCGGGGGCCGGCGCGCCTCGCCGATGCTGCGCGCCTCACTTGCCGTAGGCGAGCATCAGCTTCTCCTTCGCTTCGTCGTTGCCGGTCAGCCGGGTGGTCGAGAGGTAGAAGCGGCCGTCGACCCAGTCGAGGTCCTTGCTGAAGAAGCCCCGCTCGATGGCCGCGGTGCCCTGCGGGTTCTGCAGCAGGGTGACCGGCTCGTGGCTGCTGCCCGTGGTCGCGATGGACACGACCCGTCCGCCTCCGTCGTACGAGGGCTCCACGTAGGCGATGAGCTTGCCGCCCTCGGTCTTCACGGGCAGCATCGACTTCGCCACGGGGGACTTCACCCGCCACTTCTCCTTGCCGGTGGCGAGGCTGACCGCGACGACCTCGTTGGCCCCGGTGGTCGCCTTGGTGGGCAGGTAGAGGGTGTCGCCGTCGGCGACGACGCCCTCACAGCCCTGGAGGTCGCGGGCGAGGATGGCCCAGCCGCACTGGGCGCCGAAGTCCTCGTCCACGGAGACCTGGGAGCGGATCGAGCCGCCCCGGCCCAGCGTGGAGATGTTCCACGCCTTCTTCTCCTTGTTGGTGCTGTAGAGGACCACCGGGTCGACGGAGTAGGCGCGCTCGACGCGCCAGCCCTTCTCGACCTTGTGGGTCCACCTGACCTTGCCGGTCTTCGGGTCGAGTTCCTGGACCTCGTCGTGCTCGTTGGTGCCGCCCGCGCCGCAGGACGCGACCTGGATCAGCCGCTCGCCGCCCGCGAACGCGGCGGGGAAGCAGGCCTCGCCGTACTTCCTCTTGTCGTACATCTTGTCGCCGGACGTCACGTCGAACGCGGTGCCGGACTGCGAGCGGCCGACCATCAGCGTGTTGCCGCTGAGGGTCATCTCGAGGGACATCACGGAGTCGAACAGCGCGCCGTCCTCGACCTTCCGCGTCCAGCCCTTCTCGCCGGTGTCGAGGTCGACGAGCTGGAGCTGGTTGCACTTGGCGCGGTCGCTGCTGCCGCTCATGTACGCGACGACGACCTTGTCGTCGGACGTCTTCTCCGGGGTGACCGCGCAGATCTTCTGCGGGAAGACGAGGGGTTCCCAGGTCGGCTTGCCGTCGGCGACGTTGTAGGCGGAGAGCTCCTTGTAGGCCGCCTTCACCGCCGTCCTGTCGGTGATCCACATGCCGGGGGCGTCGGCTCCGGAGCGGGGCGCGTCGGGCGCCTCCTTGTACCAGAGCACCTTGGACTCGCCGGGCTTGCGGCCCTCATTGAGGTCCTCGGGCCCGGAGTCGCCGTCGCCGCTGCCGTCACCCGGGTTGACCGGGGCGCCGGAGGGCTGGGGGCCGGGGTCGTCGCTCTGCCGGGCGACGGGCTTGTCGTCCTTCTCCCCGTCGCCGCCGGAGACCGCCCACACGGTGGTGCCGAGGGCTATCAGCACCGCCGTCGCGGCGCCGATGAGCACGGCGGACTTGCCCTTGAAGGGGCCGCGGGAGCCGGAACCCGGCGGCGGGGTGCCGGGCGCGCCCGGGAACTGCGGGTGGCCGTACCCCGGCTGCTGCCCGTAGGGGCCGGGTTGCTGCGGTTGGCCGTAGGGCCCGGAGGCGTACGGTCCGGAGGCGTACGGTCCCGGCTGCTGTCCGTACGGTCCCGGCTGGGACTGCCCGTACGGGCCGGCCTGGGGCTGTCCGTACGGGCCGGGCTGCTGCGGGGGCGGCGTCTGCTGCGGGTAGCCGTACCCCGGCTGCGGCGGCCCGGCCGGCGGGCCCTGCGGGGGCGGAGCCCCGAAACCGCCGCCCGGGACGGGCGGGTCCTGTGGTGCTCCGAAGCCATCCTGCGGCGGCTGACCGGGCGGCTGAGCCATCAGCGCGTTCCCCCCTTGCTCACTGATTTTTAGCCACACCCTGAGGTACGTGGTGCTCCCAGAGTCGTCTTGAGGCGGTTCTTACAGTTCTCAGACGGGGTCTTTCTATCACCCGGTACCGCCGGGTCACCGGGCCCCGTCCACCGCTGTTCCCAAGGGAGGACGGGCCCGTGATGCCCTTGTTACGCGCCTCCACGCCCCCTTCACACCCCGCACGCCCCGCGCACGGGCCTGCCCCGCGCGCCGCACGGTCCGGTGCGCCGGCGTCAGGCGTCCTCGGCGAGTTCCAGCCACCGCAGTTCGAGCTCGTCCCGCTGACCGGCCACTTCCCGCAGTTCGGCGTCGAGTTCGGCGACCTTGGCGAAGTCCGTGGCGTTCTCGGCGATCGCGGCGTGCAGCCTCGCCTCCTTCTCGGAGAGCTTGTCGAGCTGCCGTTCGATCTTCTGCAGTTCCTTCTTGGCGGCGCGCACGTCGGCGGCGCTCTTCTCGGGAACGGCGTCCGCGGCCGGCTTCGCCGCCGAGGGCGCAGCGGCGGACGCGGCGGCCGCCTCCTCCATCTTCCTGCGCCGCTCCAAATACTCGTCGATCCCACGCGGCAGCATCCGCAGGGTGCCGTCGCCGAGCAGGGCGAACACCCGGTCGGTGGTGCGCTCGACGAAGAACCGGTCGTGGGAGATGACGATCATCGAGCCGGGCCAGCCGTCGAGGACGTCCTCGAGCTGGGTGAGGGTCTCGATGTCGAGGTCGTTGGTGGGCTCGTCGAGGAAGAGGACGTTGGGTTCGTCCATGAGCAGCCGCAGCAGTTGGAGCCGCCGCCGCTCACCGCCGGACAGGTCGCCGACGGGCGTCCACTGCTTGTCCTTGTTGAAGCCGAACGTCTCGCACAGCTGCCCGGCGGTCATCTCGCGCCCCTTGCCGAGGTCGACGCGTTCGCGGACCGCCTGCACGGCCTGGAGCACCCGCCAGGTGGGGTCGAGTTCGGCGACCTCCTGGGAGAGGTAGGCGAGTCTGACCGTCTTGCCGACGTGGATCCGTCCCGCCGCGGGCTGGATCTCGCCCTCGCTGCGGGCGGCCTCGGTCAGGGCCCGCAGCAGGGACGTCTTCCCGGCGCCGTTGACGCCGACCAGGCCGATCCGGTCGCCGGGGCCGAGCTGCCAGGTGAGGTGCTTGATCAGCACCTTGGGGCCCGCCTGGACGGTGACGTCCTCCAGGTCGAAGACCGTCCTGCCGAGCCGGGAGGAGGCGAACTTCATCAGCTCGCTGCTGTCCCGGGGCGGGGGAACGTCCTTGATCAGCTCGTTGGCGGCCTCGACGCGGAAGCGCGGCTTGGACGTCCGCGCGGGCGCCCCGCGGCGCAGCCAGGCCAGCTCCTTGCGGACCAGGTTCTGCCGCTTGACCTCCTCGGTGGCGGCGATGCGCTCCCGTTCGGCGCGGGCGAAGACGTAGTCGGAGTAGCCGCCCTCGTACTCGTACACGTCGCCGCGCTGCACGTCCCACATGCGGGTGCAGACCTGGTCGAGGAACCAGCGGTCGTGGGTGACGCAGACGAGCGCGGAGCGCCGCTCGCGCAGGTGCCGGGCGAGCCAGGCGATGCCCTCGACGTCGAGGTGGTTGGTCGGCTCGTCGAGGACGACCAGGTCCTGGTCGTCGATGAGCAGCTTGGCGAGCGCGATCCGGCGCCGCTCGCCACCGGACAGCGGTCCGATGACGGTGTCCAGGCCCTTGGGGAACCCCGGCAGGTCCAGGCCGCCGAACAGTCCGGTCAGGACGTCCCTGACCTTGGCGTTGCCCGCCCACTCGTGGTCGGCCATGTCGCCGATGACCTCGTGCCGGACCGTGGCCCGGGGGTCGAGGGAGTCGTGCTGGGTCAGCACGCCGAGGCGCAGCCCGCCGGAGTGCGTGACCCGTCCGGTGTCGGCCTCCTCCAGTTTGGCGAGCATCCGGATCAGGGTGGTCTTGCCGTCGCCGTTGCGTCCGACGACACCGATGCGGTCCCCCTCCGAGACGCCGAGCGAGATCCCGTCGAGCAGGGCACGGGTGCCGTACACCTTGCTGACGTTCTCGACATTGACCAGATTGACGGCCATTTCTCTCCTGCCTGGGGGGATCGATCGACTTTCCAGCGTAGGGCGTCCCTCGACGCGGCCGGGGCGCGAGGGGGCGGTCACTCTTTGTGATGACGTGATCGGAAACGGGCGGCTGCCTTGGAGGGCAGGCAGCAGGATCCCGTCCAGGGGAGGAACCATGACCGCCGAGTCCGTAGAGCACCGCCACCCCTGGCCGGTGCCGCCCGTGGACGGCTACACCGTGGACGACCTGTTCACCCTGCCGGATCTCCCGCCGCACACCGAGCTGATCGACGGGAGCCTGGTTTTCGTGAGTCCGCAACGCCGCTTTCATTTCCTTGTGATCGACCTGTTGGTCAACGGGCTGCGCGGCTCTCTCGGCCCGGAGTTCAGTGTCGAGCGGGAAATGACCGTCATCCTCGACCAGCGCAACGGCCTCGAGCCCGATGTCAGCGTAGTGCGAGCCGACGCGGTCACAGGATTGGACCAGACCAGTTTTCATGCCAGGGACGTCCTGCTCGCCGTGGAGGTCGTCTCCCCCGAGTCGGAAGCCCGCGACCGTATGACCGAACCGCACAAGTACGCCATCGCTGCAATCCCGAACTACTGGCGCGTCGAACAGGACGGAACCACCGGCCGACCCCTCATCCACGTCTACGAGCTCGACCCTGTGACTATGTCGTATGTGCACATGGGTCAGCAGCGCGACCGGATCAAGGTCGACGAACCTTCCGCCATCGCCATCGAACTGACCGCGATCGAAACGCGGTCCTGAACCCTCAGAGGACCGTTGCCCCGGGCATCGGACCCGATGCCACGCGCACCGCCCGGCAGGTGCCCGAGGCCCGCAGGGCGCCCGCGATCACCTCCGCCGTCTCCGTGTCCCGGGCGAGGAAGGCCGTGGTCGGCCCGGATCCCGAGACCAGGGCGGCGAGGGCACCGGCGCCGCGCCCGGCGGCCAGGGTGTCGGCGAGTTCCGGGAACAGCGACAGCGCCGCCGGCTGGAGGTCGTTGGAGACGGTCGCGGCGAGCGCCTCGGGGTCGCCCTTGGCGAGGGCGTCGAGCAGGTCCTGCGAGGCCACGGGAGCGGGGACGTCCCGGCCCTCCGCGAGCCGGTCGAACTCCCGGAAGACCGCCGGGGTGGACAGTCCCCGCCGGGCCATCGCGAACACCCAGTGGAAGGTGCCGCCGACCTCCAGCTCCGTCAGCCTCTCGCCCCGCCCGATGCCCAGCGCCGCCCCGCCCACCAGGGCGAACGGCACGTCGCTGCCCAGTCCGGCGCAGATGTCGAGCAGTTCCCGGCGTGAGGCGCCGGTCCCCCACAGCGCGTCGCAGGCCAGCAGGGCGCCGGCGCCGTCGGCGCTGCCGCCCGCCATGCCTCCGGCGACGGGGATGTCCTTGGCGATGTGCAGGTGCACGTCGGCGTCCCGGCCGTACCGCTCGGCGAGCGCGAGGGCCGCGCGGGCGGCGAGGTTCGTCCGGTCCAGGGGCACCTCGGCGGCGTCCGGGCCCGCGCAGGTGACGCGCAGGCCGCCGGCGGAGGGGGTGGCGGTGACCTCGTCGTGGAGGCCGACCGCGAGGAAGACGTTGGCCAGGTCGTGGAAGCCGTCGGGGCGGGCCGCGCCGACCGCGAGTTGGACGTTGACCTTGGCGGGCACGCGGACGGTGACACTCACGCGACGGGCTCCTCGGACTGCTGGCGCTGCCTGTGTTCGGCGATGCGCGCGAACTCCTCGACGGTCAGGGACTCGCCGCGGGCCTGCGGCGACACCCCGGCGGCGACCAGTGCGGCCTCCGCCTCCGCGGCCGAGCCCGCCCAGCCGGCGAGGGCGGCCCGCAGGGTCTTGCGGCGCTGGGCGAAGGCCGCGTCGACGACGGCGAAGACCTCGCTCCGGGTGGCGGTGGTCTTCGGCGGCTCGTCGCGGCGGACGAGGGAGACCAGGCCGCTGTCGACGTTGGGCGCCGGCCAGAACACCTTCCGCCCGATGGCGCCGGCCCGCTTCACCTCGGCGTACCAGTTGGCCTTGACCGAGGGCACGCCGTACACCTTCGAACCGGGCGGGGCGGCGAGCCGGTCGGCGACCTCGGCCTGGACCATGACGAGGGTGCGCTCGATGCTCGGGAAGGTCTCGAGCATGTGCAGCAGCACCGGGACGGCCACGTTGTAGGGCAGGTTGGCGACCAGCGCGGTCGGGGCGGGGCCGGGCAGTCCGGTGACCCGCATCGCGTCGGAGTGGACCAGCGCGAACCGGTCGGCCCGCTCCGGCATCCGGGCCGTGACGGTCGCGGGCAGCGCGGCGGCGAGGACGTCGTCGATCTCGACGGCGGTGACCCGGTCGGCGGCCTCCAGCAGGGCCAGGGTGAGCGAGCCGAGCCCCGGTCCGACCTCGACGACCACGTCGTCCGGGCGGACTCCGGCGGTGCGCACGATGCGGCGGACCGTGTTCGCGTCGATCACGAAGTTCTGTCCGCGCTGCTTGGTGGGCCGTACGCCGAGCGCGGCCGCGAGTTCGCGGACGTCGGCGGGGCCCAGGAGGGCGTCGGGGGTGGGGCTCGTCACGGGGACAAGGGTACGGGGCGCGGGCCCCCGCAGGTCACGCCCGTGGATAACCGAAGGCGCGGGCCGTGTTCGCCGCGAGGGCCTCGGCGAGGGTGTCCTCGTCCGTGCCGCGTACGGCCGCCCCAACGCCCCGTACCTGGTGCCGGTCACCGTGCGCGCCATGGC
>NZ_LIRG01000385.1 GCF_001419695.1 Streptomyces prasinopilosus | reverse complement strand
CGGACCCCGCCTGATCCGCCTCCCGCGCCCGCGCGGAGGGGCGGATCAGGCGGGGTCCGCCGGATGCGGTGCCAGCAGCGGGAGCCGCGAGGCGAGCCGCTCCTCGCACAGCTCGGCCAGCCGGTCGTAACCGGCCTTGCCCATCAGCTCGGTCAGCTCCGCCCGGTAGGACACGTACACGGGGTCGCCCGCACCGTGCGCCGAGGTCGCCGACGTGCACCACCAGTGCAGGTCGTGGCCGCCCGGGCCCCAGCCCCGGCGGTCGTACTCGCCGATCGACACCTGCAGCACGCGCGTGTCGTCGGGCCGGTCGATCCAGTCGTAGGTCCGCCGGATCGGCAGCTGCCAGCACACGTCCGGCTTGGTCTCCAGCGGCTCGCGGCCCTCCCGCACGGCGAGGATGTGCAGCGAGCAGCCCATGCCGCCGGCGAAGCCCGGCCGGTTCTGGAAGATGCACGAGCCCTGGAAGGGGCGGGTCTGGCGGTCGCCGTCCTCGTCCTCGGAGACCCAGCCGCCCCGGACCCCCTCGTCGTGGTGCTGCCAGATGTCCGGCGTCAGCCTCGCCACGTGGCCCGCGACCCGCTTCTCGTCGTCCTTGTCCGAGAAGTGCGCCCCCAGGGTGCAGCACCCGTCGTCCGCGCGGCCCGCCTGGATGCCCTGGCAGCCGCTGCCGAAGACACAGTTCCAGCGAGAGGTCAGCCACGTCAGGTCGCAGCGGAACACCTGCTCCTCGTCCGCCGGATCGGGGAACTCCACCCACGCCCGGGCGAAGTCGAGCCCCTTCTCGTCGTCCGGCGGCACCTGCGACGGACCGCCGACCTGCTCGGCCTTCCCGACCCGCTCGGTGATTTTGCCCGTCTTGTCGGCCTTCGCCTTTTTCGTCTTTGGCACTCGTCCAGGGTAAGTCGACCGCATCACCGTTCCGTACCGGACAGGCTGCCGCGAAGCGGGCTTCCGGCCGTGTCACGCGCAGTAGCGTTCCGTCCATGAGACTCGGTGTCCTCGACGTGGGTTCGAACACGGTGCATCTGCTGGTGGTCGACGCACACCCCGGGGCGTGCCCCCTGCCCGCGCACTCGCACAAGGCGGAGCTGCGCCTGGCCGAGCTGCTGGACGCCGACGGGGCGATCGGGCCGCGCGGGACGGACCGGGTGGTCCGGGTCGTCCGCGAGGCGCTCCGGGCCGCCGAGGACAAGGGCGTCGAGGAGCTGCTGCCGTTCGCGACCTCGGCGGTGCGCGACGCCCGCAACTCGGGCGAGGTCCTCGAACGCGTCCGGGCGGAGACCGGAGTCGAACTCCAGGTCCTCGCCGGCGCCGAGGAGGCCCGGCTGACCTTCCTCGCCGCCCGCCGCTGGTTCGGCTGGTCGGCGGGAAAGCTGCTGGTCGTCGACATCGGCGGCGGCTCCCTGGAGATAGCCTTCGGCCTCGACGAGGAGCCCGACGCCGCGGTGTCGCTGCCGCTGGGCGCCGGCCGCCTCACCGGAACCCGGCTGCCCGGCGACCCGCCGGCGCCGGACGACGTGCGGGCCCTGCGCCGGCACGTCCGCGCGGAGATAGGCCGCACGGTCGGCGAGTTCAGCCGCCTCGGCCCGCCCGACCACGTGGTGGCCACCTCCAAGACCTTCAAGCAGCTCGCCCGCATCGCGGGCGCCGCCCGCTCCGCCGAGGGCCCGTACGTCCCGCGCGAGCTGAAGTACCAGTCCCTGGAGGGATGGGTGTCGAGGCTGGCCGCGATGACCACCGCCGAGCGCGCCGCCCTGCCCGGCGTCTCCGAGTCGCGCGCCGGCCAGCTGGTCGCCGGGGCGCTGGTCGCGGAGGCCGTGATGGATCTCTTCGGGGTGGAGTCCCTGGAGATATGCCCCTGGGCGCTACGCGAGGGCGTCATCCTGCGCCGCCTGGACCACATGGGACCCGCGTGACCGCCCACCGAGCGTGACGTGACCGTCCACCGCGCGTGACGCGACCGTCCACCGCGCGGGGAGCGACGGGCCGAGCCGCGAGCCGATCCGGTCGGGCCGACGGGCCGAGCCGCGAGCCGGGACGAGCCGGGCCGTGCGCGGCGCGGTGCGACCGCGCGGACCTCGCCGGGGCGGGACAGGAGGGCCGGTGTCCGGTTAGCTCGATCACACGGCGGCCTCCGGACCGCGGGTCTGCCGGACGGGCGAAGCGCCCCGTGTCCTGGGGGCATGCGCCCGCGGACGCGGCGGACGTCTCCGACCGCCGCCCGTCGTCCGCGTCCCGCCCGTCGAACACACCCCGTACGCTGTCCCTCGTGGCAGATCCAGCGGTGCGCATCCCGGATGCGAAGGTCGCTCTGTCGACGGCCTCCGTCTATCCGGAGTCGACGGCGACGGCCTTCGAGATCGCCGCACGCCTCGGGTACGACGGTGTCGAGGTCATGGTGTGGACCGATCCGGTCAGCCAGGACATCGAGGCGCTGCGCCGCCTCAGCGACTACCACCGCATCCCCGTCCTGGCCGTGCACGCCCCCTGCCTGCTCATCACGCAGCGCGTGTGGTCCACCGACCCCTGGACCAAGCTCCAGCGGGCTCGCACCGCCGCCGAGAGGCTCGGCGCCGACACGGTCGTCGTCCACCCGCCGTTCCGCTGGCAGCGCCAGTACGCCCGCGACTTCGTCGACGGAATCTGGCGGATGGCGGACGAGACGGACGTGCGGTTCGCCGTCGAGAACATGTACCCGTGGCGCTACCGCGACCGCGAGATGCTCGCCTACGCCCCCGACTGGGACGTCACCAAGGACGACTACCGCCACTTCACGATCGACCTCAGCCACGCCTCGACCGCCCGCACCGACGCCCTCGGGATGCTCGACCGCATGGGCGACCGCCTGGGCCACGTCCACCTCGCCGACGGCCGGGCACGAGGTGCTCGTCCTTGGCCGAGCCCCGGCCGCGGCGAGGTGG
>NZ_LIRG01000384.1 GCF_001419695.1 Streptomyces prasinopilosus | reverse complement strand
CCACCCGGCTGTGCGCGCGTCACCCGATGCGCCGGCTTCACCCGAACGCCCGCACGGGGCGAAGGACCCCACCCATGGGGTCCTTCGCCCCGTGCGGGCGTTCTCGCCCGCGCCTACAGTGGTCCCTGCCCGGCCACCCCCGTCGAACGGCCCCCGCGGGAACGGCCCGGTGCGAGTGCTTCGGTGTGAGCGCTCCGATGCGAACGCTCCCGTGCGAGCGGTCCGCGGTACCGTTCACCGAGTGAATTGATTCACGATCGATCGGATGATCGAAACGGTTTCCGCTCGATCACCGAAAGGATCATTCGTCTGATCAGGTGAATGATCCCGTCGAATGCCCCAGTGGCATTACGGATTCCGGTCCCGAGGCCGCCGGTGATCATTGTGCGAAGAGC
The DNA here is from genome assembly GCF_001419695.1 of Streptomyces prasinopilosus. Lineage (GTDB taxonomy): Bacteria > Actinomycetota > Actinomycetes > Streptomycetales > Streptomycetaceae > Streptomyces > Streptomyces prasinopilosus. The sequence continues at coordinate 32,680 of NZ_LIRG01000384.1, read as the reverse complement.
ATGTGCGGCCATTTACATTTAACGCACTCTGTTTTGATCAGGTCCCTGGTACCTACAATCCCGTCCACATCTTGAGCTCAGCCCAAGCGTCAAGGAGGACGAATGGCGGGGCTTTCCCTCTCACATCAGCCGGGCCAACCCATCTCCCTCGCGGCCGCCGTGCTGACCGACGGCAACCGTGTGCTCGTGGTGGTCATCGGGGTCGTAGCACTGGCGGCACTGGCCGTCGCGGGGGTCCTGGTGCGCCAGGTCCTCGCGGCCGGCGAGGGCACCGAGAAAATGAAGGAGATCGCCGCGGCGGTCCAGGAGGGCGCGAACGCCTATCTGGCCCGCCAACTGCGCACGCTCGGCGTATTCGCCGCCGTCGTGTTCTTCCTGCTCCTGCTGCTCCCCGCCGACGACTGGAATCAACGCGCCGGACGATCGGTGTTCTTCCTGATCGGCGCGGCGTTCTCGGCGGCCACCGGATACATCGGCATGTGGCTCGCCGTCCGCAGCAATGTGCGGGTCGCCGCGGCGGCCCGCGAGGCGACACCGGCTCCCGGAGAGCCGGAAAAGGACCTCACCGCCGTCTCGCACAAAGCGATGAAGATCGCTTTTCGCACGGGCGGCGTGGTCGGCATGTTCACCGTCGGGCTCGGCCTGCTGGGCGCCGCCTGCGTGGTGCTCGTGTACGCGGCCGACGCGCCGAAGGTCCTCGAGGGCTTCGGGCTCGGGGCCGCGCTGATCGCGATGTTCATGCGGGTGGGCGGCGGCATCTTCACCAAGGCCGCCGACGTCGGCGCCGACCTGGTCGGCAAGGTCGAGAAGGGCATTCCGGAGGACGATCCGCGCAATGCCGCGACCATCGCCGACAACGTGGGCGACAACGTCGGCGACTGCGCGGGCATGGCGGCCGACCTGTTCGAGTCGTACGCCGTGACGCTGGTGGCCGCGCTGATCCTGGGCTCGGCCGCGTTCGGCGACGCCGGACTGGCCTTCCCGCTGCTCGTGCCCGCGATCGGCGTCCTCACCGCGATGATCGGCATCTTCGCGGTGGCCCCCAGACGCGCCGACCGCAGCGGCATGAGCGCGATCAACCGCGGTTTCTTCATCTCCGCGGTGATCTCGCTCGTCCTGGTCGCGGTCGCCGTGTACAGCTATCTGCCGTCGTCGTACGCAGACCTCGACGGCGTCACCGACGCGGCGGTCCTGGGCAAGGACGGCGACCCGAGGATCCTCGCGCTCGTCGCGGTGGCCATCGGCATCGTGCTCGCCGCCCTGATCCAGCAGCTCACCGGCTACTTCACCGAGACCACCCGGCGTCCCGTCAAGGACATCGGGAAGACCTCGCTCACCGGCCCGGCCACCGTCATTCTCGCCGGGATCTCCCTCGGGCTCGAATCGGCCGTCTACACCGCCCTGCTGATCGGCCTCGGCGTGTACGGGGCGTTCCTGCTCGGCGGCACGTCGATCATGCTGGCGCTGTTCGCGGTGGCGCTGGCCGGCACCGGCCTGCTCACCACGGTCGGTGTGATCGTCGCGATGGACACCTTCGGGCCGGTCTCCGACAACGCCCAGGGCATCGCCGAGATGTCCGGCGACGTCGAGGGCGCCGGCGCCCAGGTGCTCACCGACCTGGACGCCGTCGGCAACACGACCAAGGCCATCACCAAGGGCATCGCCATCGCCACCGCGGTCCTCGCGGCGGCGGCCCTGTTCGGCTCCTACCGCGACGCCATCACCACCGGCGCGCGGGACGTGGGCGAACGGCTCAGCGGTGAGGGTGCGCCGCTGAGCCTGATGATGGACATCTCGCAGCCCAACAACCTCGTCGGGCTCGTCGCGGGCGCGGCGGTCGTCTTCCTCTTCTCGGGGCTGGCGATCAACGCGGTGTCCCGTTCGGCGGGTTCGGTGGTCTTCGAGGTGCGGCGGCAGTTCCGCGAGAAGCCCGGGATCATGGACTACAGCGAGAAGCCGGAGTACGGCAAGGTCGTCGACATCTGCACCAAGGACGCCCTGCGCGAACTCGCCACGCCCGGTCTGCTGGCCGTGATGGCCCCCATCTTCATCGGGTTCACGCTCGGCGTCGGGGCGCTCGGCGCCTTCCTGGCGGGCGCGATCGGCTCGGGCACGCTCATGGCGGTGTTCCTCGCCAACTCCGGCGGCGCCTGGGACAACGCCAAGAAACTCGTCGAGGACGGCCACCACGGGGGCAAGGGGAGCGAGGCCCACGAGGCGACCATCATCGGCGACACCGTCGGCGACCCCTTCAAGGACACCGCGGGGCCGGCCATCAACCCGCTGCTGAAGGTGATGAACCTGGTGGCGCTGCTCATCGCGCCCGCGGTCATCCAGTTCTCCTACGGCGCGGACCGGAACGTCGGCGCGCGGGTGCTGGTCGCGGTCCTCGCCCTGGCGGTGATCGTCGGTTCGGTGTACGTGTCCAAACGGCGCGGGATCGCCATGGGCGACGAAGGCGATGCCGAACCGGACTCCAGAACGGCCGATCCGGCGGTGGTTTCGTAGGAGGGCCCCGGGACCGGAACAAGGTGCGGGCGGGCGGCGCGCGGTGACGACGCGTCGCCCGCCCGCGCCGTGCGGTGCGCGCCCCTGTCGTGAGCCTTCTCTCGATGGTGCAAATGGCTTCAAAAGTGATCTTAGCGGACGTTCGACGGGGAGATGTCGCGCATCCGGCGTGTATGTTCCGGGGCCGGGAGCCATGGAAGGGGCCGATCCGGTGAACAAGAAGCTCGCGGCCGCGCTGTCCGGCGGCGCGGTACTGGTACTGGCGCTGACGGGATGCGGCAGCAGTGACGACGACAACGAGAAGCTGAACTCCTGGGCGGACCAGGTCTGCGGGGCGGTGCAGCCGCAGGCGAAGAAGATCCAGGCCGCCAACGCCGCGATCCAGAAGGAGACCTCGGACAACAGCACCCCGGAAGAGGTCCAAAAGACCGACTCGAAGGCCTTCCAGGACATGTCCGACGCCTACAAGGCGATCGGTGCGGCCGTGACCAGGGCCGGGGCGCCGGACGTCGAGAACGGCGAGAAGAAGCAGACGGACGCGGTCAAGGAGCTCAACGGCATCTCCGCTTCGTACGCCTCCCTGAAGAAGCAGGTCGACGGGCTCGACACGGACGACCAGGCGAAGTTCGCCGACGGCCTGAAGGACATCGCCGCCGAGCTGGACAAGCTCAGCAAGAGCGGCAACGACGCCCTCGAGACGCTGGAGGAGGGCGAGGTCGGAGAGGCGATGGCCCGGCAGCCCAGCTGCCGGACGGCCACCGGTTCGGCGCCGGCCACGACGGGCTGACGGTGCGACGGCGCACGGCCGCCCCCACTCCCGCGGCCCCGTGACCGCGGCGGCCGCCGGGGCGTGCGCGACGGGCACGACACGCGCGGGGTGAGGGCGGCGGCCACAATGGGGGTGTGAGTAACCCCGGCCTGCCGCCCCTGCCCTCGTCCGACCGTCCCGACACCGCCGCCCGCCTCCGGGACGCGCTGCTCGGGGCATCCTTCACCGCTGACGGGCTGCTCGAACTGCTCGGCGCCCCCGCGTACGCGGCGCTGGCCCGCAGCGAGACCGTGCCCGCCTTCCGGGCCACGCGCGGGGACGGCCCGCTGGAGACCCTCGTACGCCTGTTCCTGCTGCAGCAACCCGTGCCGTACGCGCGCGTGGCGGACGTGCTGCCCGCCGACGCCTGCCTGGANNGGCGTCGGCGGGGCGTCCACGACCCTGGCCGGCATCACCGTCCGCACGCCCGTCGCCTCCGCGCTCGACCTGGGCACCGGTTCCGGCATCCAGGCGCTGCACGCCACCCGGCACGCCACGCGCGTGACGGCCACCGACGTCAACCCGCGCGCGCTGCACATCGCCGCGCTCACCCTGGCCCTCTCCGGGGTCCCGGCCGCCGACCTGCGGGAGGGGTCGCTGTTCGAGCCGGTCCGCGCGGACGAGAAGTACGACCTGATCGTGTCCAACCCGCCCTTCGTGATCTCGCCGGGCGCGCGGCTCACCTACCGCGACGGCGGGATGGGCGGGGACGACCTGTGCCGCACGCTCGTCCAGGAGGCGGGGGAGCGGCTCGGCGACGGCGGGTTCGCGCAGTTCCTCGCCAACTGGCAGCACGTCGAGGGGGAGGACTGGCAGGACAGGCTCAGGTCGTGGGTGCCCCGGGGGTGCGACGCCTGGATCGTGCAGCGCGAGGTGCAGGACGTCAACCAGTACACCGAGCTGTGGCTGCGGGACGCCGGAGACCACCGCGGTGACACGGCCGAGTACCGGGCGCGGTACGACGCCTGGCTGGACGAGTTCGAGGCGCGCGGCGTGAAGGCGGTCGGCTTCGGCTGGATCACGCTGCGCAGGTCGGGCGGCGACCGGCCCTCGATCACGGTGGAGGAGTGGTCGCATCCGGTCGAGCAGCCGCTCGGGGACACCGTGCGGGCCCACTTCGAGCGGCTCGACCACCTCCGCGCGCACGACGACGCGGCCCTGCTCGAAGCGCGCTTCAGGCTGGCCGCCGGGGTGGTGCAGGAGCAGGTCGGGCTGCCCGGCGCGGAGGATCCGGAACACGTGGTGCTGCGCCAGAACCGGGGGATGCGCCGGGCCACCCGGGTGGACACCGTCGGCGCCGGCTTCGCCGGTGTGAGCGACGGCACGATGAGCGCGGGCCGCATCCTCGACGCCATCGCCCAACTGCTCGGTGAGGACCCGGTCCTGCTGCGCGACCGCACGCCGTCCCAGATCCGGCTGCTCGTGGAGCAGGGCTTCCTGGAGCCGGTGAAGTGACGGGACGGGCCTGCCGGACCCGTCAGGCCGACCGGGTCCGCCGGGCCCCTCGGGCCTGCCGGGCCGGCGGGAGCGGCCGGGGCTGCCGGTCCTGAGGCCGGTCCAGGGGGACGTCGGTCTGAGGCCGGTCCGGGGGCTGCCGGTCCTGAGGCCGGTCCGGGAATGCGGATCCCGGGGCCGCTTCAGGGGCCCGCGTCCCGGGGCCGGTGGGACGCGTGGGTCCCGGAGGCGGACGGAGGCGCCCGCGCCCCAGCCGGGGCGCGGGCACGGGGATCCGGGGCGGCGAAGGCGCGGCGGGGGACCGGGAGGGCGACGGGTCCGCCGGCTTCCGCATCGTTTCGGACCTCCCCGCCGAGGGCCGGCCGCCGGGGCCCCGGTCCCCGTCGCCCCCGCGTTCACTTCCGGTTCGCCTTCCCGCCGTCCGCGCGTGCGAGCCTCACCCCGGACCCGGCGTCGGCGACCGGGAAGAAGGGCTCGGGAGACCATGGAGAACGGACCGGCGATCTTCGCGGGGTTGGTGTTCTGCCTGTTCGGAGGCGGACTGTCGGCCTGGATCGCGACCAGCGTCCACAGGCGTCGCCCGGTGGCCCAGGGTGTGGATCCGGCCGTCTCGGCCACCGTCGCGAGCCTCGTCTCGCTGGCCTCCCTCGTCGTCGGGGTGTGGTGCCTCACCCGCCTCTGAGCGCCACGGGCGCACAGGGGATTTCGGCGGCCGGGGGGTCGCGCTCCGCAGACGGGCGGGCAGGGTCTGGACGGTCCGGGCGGCAGGAACGGTGCAAGTCGGGTTACCGTTCGAGTGGCCGTTGCGGGCTTTTCCCGTTTGACACGGGGGCGGGAGGTACCGTCACACTCCGCAGCGTCACGAACCGTGAATGCAGACCCGACCCCGGGACGAGAGCCCGGGGAGACCCCAGCGTCGATCCGGAGAGAAGAGCGAAGTTGTCCCCGACCAGCGAGACCGCGAAGGGCGGCCGCCGACTCGTCATCGTCGAGTCGCCTGCCAAGGCGAAGACGATCAAGGGCTATCTCGGCCCTGGCTACATCGTCGAGGCGAGCGTCGGGCACATTCGCGACCTTCCCAACGGCGCCGCGGAGGTGCCCGAGAAGTACACCGGTGAGGTCCGCCGCCTCGGTGTGGACGTCGACCACGACTTCCAGCCGATCTATGTGGTCAACGCCGACAAGCGGGCCCAGGTCAAGAAGCTCAAGGACCTGCTGAAGGAGTCCGACGAACTCTTCCTCGCCACCGATGAGGACCGCGAGGGCGAGGCCATCGCCTGGCACCTGCAGGAAGTGCTCAAGCCGAAGATCCCGGTCAAGCGGATGGTCTTCCACGAGATCACCAAGGACGCGATCCGCGCGGCCGTGGCCAACCCGCGCCAGCTCAACCAGAAGCTGGTCGACGCCCAGGAGACCCGCCGCATCCTCGACCGCCTCTACGGCTACGAGGTCTCGCCGGTCCTGTGGAAGAAGGTCATGCCCCGGCTGTCCGCCGGCCGCGTCCAGTCCGTCGCCACCCGGCTCGTCGTCGAGCGGGAACGCGAGCGCATCGCGTTCCGCTCCGCCGAGTACTGGGACCTGACCGGCACCTTCTCGCCCGTCTCCGGCTTCGCTCCGGCGGGCCGCGCCGGGGACGCCTCCGACCCGTCCTCGCTGCTCGCCCGCCTGCAGACCGTCGACGGCCGGCGCGTCGCACAGGGCCGCGACTTCGACTCCCTGGGCCGGCTGAAGAGCGCGAACACCCTCCAGCTCGACGAGGTGAACGCCCGCGCCCTGGCCGCCGCCCTGGAGAACACCCGGTTCTCCGTACGGTCCGTCGAGTCCAAGCCGTACCGCCGCTCGCCGTACGCCCCGTTCCGCACGACGACGCTGCAGCAGGAGGCGAGCCGCAAGCTCGGCTTCGGCGCGAAGGCCACGATGCAGGTCGCGCAGAAGCTGTACGAGAACGGCTACATCACCTACATGCGCACGGACTCGACGACGCTGAGCGGGACGGCGGTCGCTGCCGCCCGCGCCCAGGTCACGCAGTTGTACGGCGCCGACTACCTGCCGCCGCAGCCGCGCACCTACGCCGGGAAGGTGAAGAACGCGCAGGAGGCGCACGAGGCGATCCGCCCCTCCGGCGACCGCTTCCGCACCCCCGCCGAGACCGGCCTGACCGGCGACCAGTTCCGGCTCTACGAACTGATCTGGAAGCGGACCGTCGCCTCCCAGATGAAGGACGCCACCGGCAACTCGGTCACCGTGAAGATCGGCGGCACGGCGGCCGACGGCCGGGACGTCGAGTTCACCGCGTCCGGCAAGACCATCACCTTCCACGGCTTCCTGAAGGCCTACGTCGAGGGCGCGGACGACCCGAACGCCGAACTCGACGACCGCGAGCGCCGGCTGCCCGAGGTCGCCGAGGGCGACGCCCTCACCGCCGAGGAGATCACGGCCGACGGCCACGCCACCAAGCCCCCGGCCCGTTACACCGAGGCGTCGCTGGTCAAGGAGCTGGAGGAGCGGGAGATCGGCCGCCCGTCGACGTACGCGTCGATCATCGGCACGATCCTCGACCGCGGCTACGTGTTCAAGAAGGGCACGGCCCTCGTGCCGTCCTTCCTCTCCTTCGCCGTCGTCAACCTGCTGGAGAAGCACTTCGGCCGGCTCGTCGACTACGACTTCACCGCCAAGATGGAGGACGACCTCGACCGCATCGCGCGCGGCGAGGCGCAGTCCGTGCCGTGGCTGAAGCGGTTCTACTTCGGTGAGGCGGCTCCCGACGGCGGCCCCGTCCCGGGCCACACCGGCGGCGCGGCCGAGGCGGGCAACGGCGACGGGGACCACCTCGGCGGCCTCAAGGAACTGGTGACCGACCTGGGCGCGATCGACGCGCGCGAGGTGTCGTCGTTCCCGGTGGGCGACGGCATCGTGCTGCGGGTCGGGCGTTACGGCCCGTACATCGAGCGCGGGGAGAAGGACGCGGAGGGCCACCAGCGGGCCGACATCCCGACCGACCTGGCGCCGGACGAGCTGACCGTCGAACTGGCCGAGGAACTGCTCGCCGAGCCGAGCGGCGACCGCGAGCTGGGCACCGATCCGGCGACCGGCCACGAGATCGTCGCCAAGAAGGGCCGCTACGGTCCGTACGTCACGGAGGTCCTCCCCGAGGGCACCCCGAAGACCGGCAAGAACGCGGTCAAGCCGCGCACGGCCTCCCTCTTCAAGTCGATGTCCCTGGACACGGTGACGCTCGACGACGCGCTGAAGCTGATGTCGCTGCCGCGCGTGGTCGGCGCCGACGCCGAAGGCGTGGAGATCACCGCGCAGAACGGCAGGTACGGGCCGTACCTGAAGAAGGGCACCGACTCGCGGTCGCTGCAGTCCGAGGAGCAGCTCTTCACGATCACGCTGGAGGAGGCGCTGGCGATCTACGCCCAGCCCAAGCAGCGGGGCCGGGCCGCGGCCAAGCCGCCGCTGAAGGAGCTGGGCGAGGACCCGGTCAGCGGCAGGCCGGTCGTGGTGAAGGACGGCCGCTTCGGCCCGTACGTCACCGACGGCGAGACCAACGCGACCCTGCGTTCCGGCGACAGCGTCGAGACGATCACCCAGGAGCGCGGGTTCGAGCTGCTCGCCGAGAAGCGCGCCAAGGGGCCCGCGAAGAAGACGGCCAAGAAGGCCCCGGCCAAGTCGGCCGCCAAGAAGACCGCGGCCAAGAAGGCCCCGGCGAAGAAGACCGCGGCCGCCAAGAAGACCGCGGCGAAGAAGACGACGGCGGCGAAGAAGACGGCGTCCGCGTCCACGGCCGCGGCCACGGCCACGAAGGCCGCCGCCGCGAAGAAGACGACGGCCGCTTCGAACGGTGCCGGAGCCGAGGGCTGAGGGTTTTTCAGGACCTGATGGGGGTACGCGAGTTCCCGGGGCCACCAGGCGCCCCGGGGCTCCGGCGGATCGTCCGCTGAGCCCGGGGACCCCCGGGACCTGCCCGTTCTCCGGTGTGGATCTTCACGGGGGTTCGGAATGCGAACGTCTCGGCAACACTTCGGTGTCAGGGCGTGTGCATGTCAGGGCGGAAGTCCGAGGTGCCGGTACGGGCCGATAGGCTGAACGCATGACGCGATCCGAGCCGCCAACGGCCCCTCAAACGGCCCCCGACGACGCCCTGGTCGCGGACTCCCGCAAGCGCGCGGTCCGTGCCCTGCTGCGTCGCCCGCAGCTGAAACGCCTCTGGAGCGCGCAGCTCGTGGGGGGTGTCGGCGATGTCCTCGCCCTCCTGGTGCTGGTGCTCCTCGCTCTCCAGGCGGCGGTCGCCGAAGGATCGTTCGGCGGCGGCTACCGGGGCGCCGCGTTCGCAGTGGCGACCGTTTTCGGGGTGCGGATCCTCGCGACGCTGCTGTTCGGCGCCGTCCTGCTCGGCCCGCTCACCTCGCTCACCTCCCCCGGCGGCCCCCTGGACCGCCGCTGGACCATGGTCGCCGCGGACGGACTGCGGGCGGCCCTGCTCATCGTCGCGCCGCTGTGGATCGACTGGACGCCCGACCGGGCACTCGCCCTGCTCCTCGTCACCGCCTTCGTGACGTCGGTCGCCGAGCGGTTCTGGACGGTCTGCCGCGAGAGCGCGGCGCCCGCGCTGCTGCCCGCCCCGCCCCTGGAGGGGGCGACGGTACGGCCCCTGCCGGACCACCTGGACGCGCTGCGCCGCCTGTCGCTGCGCACGGGCTTCGTGGCGGTGCCGGCCGCGGCCCTCGTCCTCGTCGTCGCGGGACTCCTCAACAACCTGCTGGGCACGGGCATCGCCTGGTTCGACCAGCACCAGGCGGCGCTCGCCTCGTACGTCGCGGCCGGACTGTTCGCCGCGTCGCTGTCCATGGTGACGTTCCTCGAACTGCCCGGTACGCGCACCCCGCGCCCGCGGTCGCCGCTGGAGGGCCTGCGCCGCCCGAAGAGCACCACCGGCTCCGGCCCGGACAGGGGCCGCACCGGCGCCCTGCCGCTGCTGGTGCTCGCCTCCGCGTCCGTGGCCGCCGCGGTGTCGGCCGCCGTCGCGGTGTTCGTGCTGCACGCCAAGGACCTCGGCGGCGGGCCCGTGCTGTACGGCCTGCTGGTGGCCGCGCTGACCGGCGGTGTCGTCGTCGGCATACGGACGGCGCCGTCCCTGCTGCCGTCGCTGTCGCGGCGCCGGCTGCTCGCGCTGGCGCTCGCCTGCACCGGCGTCGCGCTGCTCGCCGCCGGACTCGTACCGGACGTCACCAGCGTGCTGCTGATCGCCGCGCTGGCCGGCGTCGGCGCGGGCACGGCGGCCAACACCGGGCACACCCTGCTCGACCAGGAGACCGAGGACCAGCGGCGGGCCCGGACGACGGAGCACCTGCACGCGGTGGTCCGCGTCTTCGTGGCCCTCGGCGCCCTGCTCGCCCCGCTGGTGGCCGCGGCCGTCGGACCGCACCGGCTGGAGAGCGGCCGGTTCGTCTTCGCGCACGGCGGTGCCGCGTTCACCCTGATGCTGGTGGGCGCGCTGCTGCTGCCGGTGGCCGCGCTCGTCCTGGCCAAGGTCGACGACCGTTCCGGGGTGCCGCTGCGCCACGACCTGAGGGACGCGCTGCTCGGCGGCGACGACCCCGGGCCCGCGGTCGCGGGCACCGGCTTCTTCATCGCCCTGGAGGGCGGCGACGGGGCCGGGAAGTCCACCCAGGCCGAGGCGCTCGCCGAGTGGATCCGGAACAAGGGCCACGAAGTCGTGCTCACGCGCGAGCCGGGGGCGACGCCGGTCGGCAAGCGGCTGCGGTCGATCCTGCTGGACGTCTCGAGCGCCGGGCTGTCCCACCGCGCGGAGGCCCTGCTGTACGCGGCGGACCGCGCCGAACACATCGACACGGTCGTACGGCCCGCCCTGGAGCGCGGCGCGGTCGTCATCTCGGACCGGTACATCGACTCCTCGGTGGCCTACCAGGGTGCCGGACGCGACCTGTCGCCGACCGAGATCGCCCGCATCAACCGCTGGGCCACCGACGGCCTCGTACCGCACCTCACCGTGCTCCTGGACGTGGCGCCGGAAACCGCGCGCGAGCGATTCACTGAGGCGCCGGACCGGCTGGAGTCGGAGCCCGCCGAGTTCCACGCGCGCGTGCGGGCCGGTTTCCTCACGCTGGCCGCGGCCGACCCCGGCCGGTACCTGGTCGTCGACGCCGGCCGGGAACCGGAGGCGGTCACCACGGTGATCCGGCACCGGCTCGACCAGGTGCTGCCGCTCTCCGAGGCCGAGGCCAGGGCCATCGAGGAAGCCCGGCGCAAGGCCGAGGAGGAGGCCCGCCGCAAGGCGGAGGAGGAAGCGGCGCGCAAGGCCGAGGAGGAGCGCCTGGAGCGCGAGCGCCAGGAACAGCTGGCGCGGCTGCGTGCCGAGGAGGAGGAGCGCAAGCGGCGCGAGCTGGAGGAGGCGCAGCGGCGCGAGGCCGAGCGGCAGGCGGAGGAGGCGCGGCAGCGCGCCGAGGAGGCCGCCCGCCGTGCCGAGGAGGAGCGGCAGCGGCTCCTCGCCGAGGAGAAGGCGCGCGCGGAGGAGGAGGCCCGCCGCAAGGCGGAGGAGGAGCGCCGCCGCAAGCAGGCCGAGGAGGAGGAGCGGCTGCGCGCCGAGGCCGAGGCGCTGCGCCTGGAGAAGCAGCGCAAGGCCGAGGAGGCACTGCGGCGGGCCGAGGAGGCCCGGCGCCTCGCGGAGCGGGCCGCGGCCGCGGCGGAGGCGGGCCCCGCCACGGTGAGCTGGGCCGACGCGGCGCGTGGTGCGGACGCGTCGAGCGGACCGGACGCCCCGCGAGGAACGGGTGCGTCCGGCAGTGCGGACGCGTCCGGTGCTCCGGGCACGTCCGGTGGTGCGGACGCGCGGAGCGGGTCGGCCCCGGCGGACGGGACGGCGGTGCCGCCCGGGACGACGGGTGACGCGGCCGGAGAGGACGGACGGCCGGCTTCCGGCGGGTCCTCGAACCGGTTCCGCAAGGACGGGCGCGACTCCGCGTGGGCCGGCGGCGGGGGACGGTCCGACGGGGGCAGGTCCTCCGGGCTGTCCGAGGCCGAGGTGACCACCGAGCTGCCGCAGGTGTCGGTCGCACCGGGGGCGGCCGACGAGACCGAGGTGCTGCCGGCCGTCCCGCCGCCGAGCGACACGGAGGAGACGGCGGTGCTCCCCGCGATCACCCGGGACGACGACGAGGTGGCCAGCACGCGCGAGCTGCCCCGCGTCGACCTGGAGAACATGCCGGACCGGCGCAGGCAGCGCTCGGACTGGGCCGAGGAGACCCCGCTGGACGACCTGCCGACCCTGGCCGACGAACTGCTGGGCCCGCGCGACGACGAGCGGGGCGAGCCGGGCGGACCCGACGAGGGCGGCCGGGGCAAGGGCAAGGGGCGGCGCCGCTGACACGAGCGGCGGTGCACCGGGGTGCCGGCACTGGGCGGGGGCGGAACGACGGCCCCCGCCCGGTGCCGTTCCCGGAGCCTGCCCCGCGACCGGTCCCGGACTGTCGGTGGTCACCCCCACAATGGACGCGGGCGGTGACTCCGGCCGCCGGAACCGGCCGCCGGAACCGGCCGCCGGAACCGGCCGGTGGACAATGAACGGCGGACGCGATGTACGCGGCGGACGCGATGTACGTGATGGACGTGACGGAAGGGCGGCGTGACCCGTGACCGTGTGGGACGACCTCGTCGGGCAGCAGCGGGTGAGCGACCAGCTCGCCGCCGCCGCGCGGGACGCCGATGCCCTCGTCACGGCCGCGGCGGCCGACGGCCCGCCGCCGGAGGCGTCGAGGATGACCCACGCGTGGCTGTTCACCGGACCGCCCGGCGCGGGGCGCAACCGGGCGGCGCGCGCCTTCGCCGCCGCCCTCCAGTGCGTCAGCCCCGACCGCGCGCTCGGCGGATCCCCGGGCTGCGGATTCTGCGACGGCTGCCACACCGCCCTGATCGGCACCCACGCCGACGTGAGCACGATCGCCGCCGTCGGCGCGATGATCCTGGTGCGCGACATGCGCGACACCGTCCGCAAGTCGTTCACCGCACCGGCGAACGGCCGCTGGCAGGTGATCCTCGTCGAGGACGCCGAACGGCTGAACGAGAGTTCCGCCAACGCCGTCCTCAAGGCGGTGGAGGAGCCCGCGCCCCGCACGGTCTGGCTGCTCTGCGCCCCCTCCGTCGAGGACGTCCTGCCGACGATCCGCTCCCGCTGCCGCCACCTCAACCTGAGCACGCCCTCCGTGGAGGCCGTGGCCGACCTGCTCGTACGCCGTGAGGGCATCGAACCGGACGTCGCCGCCGCCGCGGCCCGCGCCACCCAGGGGCACGTCGACCGGGCCCGCCGGCTGGCCACCGACCCGGCCGCCCGCGAGCGCCGTGCCGCCGTGCTGAAGCTGCCGCTGCGCGTCGAGGACGTCGGGAGCGCGCTCAAGGCGGCCCAGGAACTCGTCGACGCCGCCGCCGAGGACGCCAAACAGCTCGCCGAGGAGAGGGACACCAAGGAGACCGACGAGCTGAAGGCGGCGCTCGGCGCGGCCCAGGGCGGCCGGCTGCCGCGCGGCACCGCGGGCGTGGTCAAGGAACTGGAGGACATGCAGAAGCGCCGCAGGACGCGCACCCAGCGGGACAGCCTCGACGTGGCCCTGACCGACCTCACCGGCTTCTACCGCGACGTCCTCGCCCTCCAGTTCGGCTCCCGCACCGCCCTCGCCAACACGGACGCGGAGGACGCCCTGGAGCGCCTGGCCCGGGGCAGTTCCCCCGAATCCACGCTCCGCCGCCTCGAGGCCATCGCCGCCTGCCGCGACGCCCTCGACCGCAACGTGGCCCCGCTCCTGGCGGTGGAGGCGATGACGATGGCCCTCAGAGCGGGCTGACCCGGCCCTACGCCCCCGACCCGACGCCCCCGACGCCGATCCGACGAGCCCGGCCCGACGGATCCGAACCCTGATCCGAGAACCGGATCCCGCGGCCCGGTGACCGCGACGCGCACGACGCGCGGCACGCACACAGGGCGCTCGCACCGTCGCGCAGAGTTACGCTCGCAGTATGTACACAAGGCGCATCCTCCGCAGAACCCGTACCGGAGCCACGCTGCTCGCCGCCGCGCTCCTGGTCTCCGGCTGCTCCTCCGGGAACGCGACGAGCAGCGCGAGTTCCGCGAGCTCGGCGGCGAAGGAGGAGACGGCGGTGCTGGCCCCCCTGCCCCGCTCCACGCCCGAGGCGCTCACGCCGTACTACGAGCAGAAGCCGGCCTGGCGCGACTGCGGAGTGCCCGGCTTCCAGTGCGCCACGCTGAAGGCCCCGCTCGACTACGCGGACCCCTCCGCCGGCGACATCCGCCTCGCCCTGTCCCGCAAGAAGGCCGAGGGCCCCGGGGAGCGGCTGGGCTCCCTGCTGGTCAACCCCGGCGGACCGGGCGCGTCGGCGATCGACTACCTCCAGTCGTACGCGGGCATCGGCTACCCGAAGGAGGTGCGCGCCCGCTACGACATGGTGGCCGTGGACCCGCGGGGCGTGGCCCGCAGCGAACCCGTCGAATGCCTGGACGGCCCCGAGATGGACGCGTACACGCAGACGGACTTCACGCCGGACGACGAGAAGGAGGAGGGCGCGCTGGTCGCCGCGTACCGGAAGTTCGCCGAGGGCTGCGGGGCGGACGCGCCGAAGCTGCTGCGCCACGTGTCCACCGTCGAGGCGGCCCGGGACATGGACATCGTGCGGGCGGCGCTGGGCGACGAGAAGCTGAACTACGTCGGTGCCTCCTACGGGACCCTCCTCGGGGCGACGTACGCGGGGCTGTTCCCGGACCGGACGGGCCGGCTGGTGCTGGACGGCGCACTGGACCCCTCCCTGTCCGCGCGGCAGCTCAACATCGAGCAGACGGCGGGCTTCGAGACGGCGTTCACGGCCTTCGCGCAGGACTGCGTACGGCAGAGCGACTGCCCGCTCGGCGACCGGAACACCAGCCCCGGAGAGGCCGGCAGGAACCTGAAGGAGTTCTTCGCCAAGACCGACGCCCAGCCGGTCCCCACGGGTGACGCCGACGGCCGTCAGCTCACCGAGTCGCTGGCCACCATCGGCGTGATCGCCGCGATGTACGACGAGGGCGCCTGGCCGCTCCTGCGCAAGGCCCTGACGGCGGCGATGAAGGAGAACGACGGCTCCGGGCTCCTCGCCCTCTCCGACAGCTACTACGAACGCGACGCCGACGGCGAGTACGCCAACCTGATGTTCGCCAACGCCGCCGTGAACTGCCTGGACCTCCCGCCCGCCTTCGACTCCCCGGACCAGGTCGGGGACGCGCTCCCCGACTTCGAGAAGGCGTCCCCGGTCTTCGGCGAGGGCTTCGCCTGGTCCGCCCTGAACTGCACGTACTGGCCGGTCGCCGCCACGGGCGAGCCCCAGCGCATCGAGGCCGAGGGCGCGGCGCCGATCGTCGTCGTCGGCACCACGCGCGACCCCGCGACCCCCTACCGCTGGGCACAGGCCCTGGCCGGCCAGCTCGCCCCGGCCCGCCTCCTCACCTACGAGGGCGACGGCCACACCGCCTACGGCCGGGGCAGCCGCTGCATCGACTCCGCGATCAACACCTACCTCCTCGACGGCACCCCGCCCCCGGACGGAAAGCGCTGCTCGTAGCGGGTGCACCCGCCCCGGAGGCGGGCCCCCGGGCCCGCCTCCGGGGCAGGTACGAAGCACCATCGGAAACTGTGTAGACTTACCGACGTCGCTGATCGCACCATGGTGCCGGCAGCGCGCCGCCTTAGCTCAGATGGCCAGAGCAACGCACTCGTAATGCGTAGGTCTCGGGTTCGAATCCCGAAGGCGGCTCTGTGGAAGCCCCAGAACTCACTCGCCGTGATCTGGGGCTTTTGCTCTTTCCGGGCGTGACGCGGCGCACGGCTGCGGTCTTTGGGATCACTTGGCGTCCGCGTAGCACTCCACCACCGCCGTGGTGAACGGGAACCGCACCGGGGTCGGGCCGAACGTCAGCCGTCCGGCCAGGTCCGCCGCCTCCCGGATCGCCGCCACCACCGACTCCGCCTCCTCCTGCGGGCAGTGCACGATCACCTCGTCGTGCTGGAAGAAGACCAGCTCGGCCGCCATGTCCCGCACCGCCTGCCGCAGCGCGGCGAGCAACAGCAGGGTCCAGTCGGCGGCGCTGCCCTGGACGACGAAGTTGCGGGTGAAACGGCCCCGCGCGCGGGCGTCGGTCGAGGTGTGACCCGGTGCCCACTGCCGGGCGGCGTCGGACTCCTCCTCCGCGAGCGGGATGCCCGCCTCCTCCACCGCGTCGTCCGTCGCGCGGGCGGCGGGCGGGCAGGTGCGGCCGAGCCAGGTCCGCACGAGCCGGCCCTCCTCGCCGGCGCGGGCGGCCTCGTCGACATAGGCCACGGCCCGGGGGAAGCGGCGCCGGAGGGCGGCGAGGTTCTTCAGGCCGTCGCCGGACGTCTGGCCGTAGACCGCGCCGAGGACGGCGAGCTTCGCCTGCGCGCGGTCGCCGGAGAAGGCGCGGTCGGACACCGACTGGTAGAGGTCGGTCTCCCGGCCGGCCACCTCCATCAGCCCCGGATCGCGGGAGATCGCCGCGAGGACGCGCGGCTCCATCTGGTCGGCGTCGGCGACGACGAGCCGCCAGCCCGGGTCCGCGACGACCGCGCGCCGGATCACCTTGGGGATCTGCAGCGCGCCCCCGCCGTTGGTCACCCAGCGGCCGGTCACCGTCCCGCCCGCCAGGAACTCGGGGCGGAAGCGGCCGTCGCGCACCCAGTCCTGGAGCCAGGACCAGCCGTGGGCGACCATGACGCGGTACAGCCTCTTGTACTCGATCAGCGGTCCCACCGCCGGGTGGTCGAGGGACTCGAGCTCCCAGCGGCGGGTCGAGGAGACCTTGATCCCGGCCTGCGCGAACGCCTTGACGACGTCGGCGGGCAGGTCCGGCC
This sequence comes from Streptomyces prasinopilosus, assembly GCF_001419695.1. Taxonomy (GTDB): domain Bacteria; phylum Actinomycetota; class Actinomycetes; order Streptomycetales; family Streptomycetaceae; genus Streptomyces; species Streptomyces prasinopilosus. The sequence goes on along the minus strand of NZ_LIRG01000384.1, from coordinate 15,982 downwards.
GGACCCGGCGGCCGAAGGCGGCGGACACCTCGTCGGCGAGTTCGGCGAGTCTGCGGGGCTCGCCGCCGCCCGCGTACCGCTCGCCGAGCAGGTCGTGCAGCACCGCGCGGTGCACGTCCGCCCGCCAGGGCACCCCCGCGCGGTTCATCTCGGCGGCGACGAGCGTCCCCGCGGACTCGGCGGCCACCAGCAGCCGCATCCGGTCCGGGTGCGCGGTGGCCTCGATCCGGCGCTGCTGTCCGGCGTAGACCGCGAGGAGGTCCGCCGGTGGGACGGGGACGCCCCGGGGTTCGAAGAGCGGCGACTGCGCGCCCGGTTCGGCCGGGCGCTGCGGCGGATCGGGCGGTACGGGGCCTCCGCGGAGCCGCGCCAGGGCGGCCGCGGCCGAACGGGGCTGCCCGTGCCGCCCCTCGTGGCCGAGCAGGAGGGTCTCGGCGGCCTCGATGTCGTAGCACCGCTCCACCCGCACCCCCGCGGCGAGCAGGCGCGGAAGGACCTCGGCGGTGGACCGCCACACCCACCGGGTGACGCCGGGACGGCTCCGCACGGCCTCGGCGGGATCCGCCTCCCGCCGCACCGGAGCGGCGGGCAGCCCGTCCGGGCCGAGGGGGGCGACGTCGACGCCACCGTCCTCGGCCGGGGAGAGCACCCACCGGTCGGCCATGAGGTGAGTGTGGCAGGAGGGTCTGACAGGGGCTCCGGAAGCCGGGCCCGCGAACGGGGTGCGGGAGCGGGCCCGGCGGGACCCGGGGAAGAGGTCCGGGAACGGGATCCGGGAGCGTGGTGCGGGAACGGCCCGGGTCAGTTCTCCGGCGGGGCTCCCTGCTCCCGGGCGCCGTCCTTGTCCGCCCCGGCCCCCTCGCCCCCGTCCTCCTCCTGCCGTGTCCGCGCGACCTGTGCCAGGAGGTCGGCGACGTACCGCTCAGTGGCCGTCTTGTCGACGCCGAGGCCGCTGAGGACGCCCTGGCCGTTCTCGTGCTCCAGGAGGGCGAGCAGGAGGTGCTCGGTGCCGACGTAGTTGTGGCCGAGGCGGAGGGCCTCGCGGAAGGTGAGTTCCAGGACCTTCTTGGCCGCCGGGCCGTACGGCACCAGCTCGGGGGCGTCCTCGACGGCCGGCGGGAGGGCCGCGACGGCGGCCGCGCGGACCGCGTCCAGGGTGACGCCCTGTTCGGTGATCGCCTTCGCGGCCAGGCCGCCCGGCTCGGCCAGCAGGCCCAGGACCAGGTGCTCGGGCAGGCCCTCGGCGTTGCGCGCGGCCTTGGACTCGTTGTGCGCGGCCATCACCACGGCGCGGGCGCGGGGCGTGTAGCGGTTGAAGCCCTCGTTCGGGTCGAGGGCGGCCGACTCCTTGGGCACGAAACGCTTCTGGGCCGCCTGCCGGGTGACGCCCATGCTCCTGCCGATGTCCGTCCAGGAGGCGCCCGAGCGCCGGGCCTGGTCCACGAAGTGGCCGATCAGGTGGTCCGCCACGTCGCCGAGGTGCTCACCCGCGAGCACCGCGTCCTGAAGCTGCTGGAGGGGTTCCTCATGGACCTTCTTGATGGCCGCGATGAGGTCGTCGAGACGTACGGAAGACGTGATGCCGGGATTCGTCGTCATGTGTCAACGGTAAGTTGACAGTGAAAGACTGTCAACCGCGGGTTGACATGTGGGGACGGGGTCCCGCGGCGTGGCACCATCGGCCCGTGAGCACGTCCAGCACCGTCGACCGCGCCTTCCGGGCAGCCCTGTACGCCACCACCGACGACGCCCTCGACACCGGCGCTTCCCTGCTCGCCGGAGACCCGGCGGCGGACGCCGAACTCGCCCGGCGGGGCGAGGAGTTCGTGGCGAACGCCTGGCGGCGCGGCTGGCAGCCCGCCGACCTCGTACGGATCGTCCGGCGCGAACTGGACGAGGCGCACCTGCGGCTCGTCACGGGGCTGATCCGCGCGCAGGCGCCGCACGACCGGCCCCGGGGACCCCGCTGGACCGCCCAGCTCGACGCCCTCGGCGCACCCGGCGGACCCGGCGCCGCGCCCGCACCCCGCACCGACCGCTTCTCGCACGCCACGGCCGTACTGGAGCTGTACCGGCTGCTGCTGCGCCTGCCCGCGCTCGAATCCCTCGACGAGACGGCGGCCGGGGCCGGCGGCGCGGCGGGACCCGGCGGGCGGGACCGGCGGCCGGAGTCCCGCGTGCTCGGCCGCATCCGCGCACTGCTGGCCAAGGCGGAGGCGACCGGATTCCCGGAGGAGGCGGAGGCGCTCACCGCCAAGGCGCAGGAACTGATGGCGCGGCACAGCGTCGACGAGGCCCTCCTCGCGGTACGGACGCACACGGCGGAGGGACCGGGCGCGTGCCGGATCGGGGTGGAAGCGCCGTACGAGCAGACCAAGGCCGTCCTGCTCGACGCGGTCGCCGACGCGAACCACTGCCGGGCCGTGTGGAACGAATCCCTCGGTTTCTCCACCGTGGTCGGCTTCGACGCCGACCTGGAGGCGGTCGAACTCCTCTACACCTCGCTGCTCGTGCAGGCCGGCACGGCCATGACGAAGGCGGAGGCGGCCCAGAAGGCGGGCGGACGCAAGCGGACCAAGACCTTCCGGCAGTCCTTCCTCGCGGCCTACGCCCACCGCGTGGGCGCGCGCCTCGCGGCTGCCGCCGAAGGCCGGACCAGCGGGGTGAGCGAGGACCTGCTGCCGGTGCTCGCCTCCCGCGACGTCGCCGTCACCGAGCGGCTGGACCACCTGTTCCCGGAGACGACGACCACCCGGCTGCGCGGGGTGAGCGACGCGGCGGGCTGGGAGGAGGGCGCGCGGGCGGCGGACAGCGCCCAGGTCGAAGCCCGCCGACGGCTCGGCTGAACCGAGGCCCGCGCCCCGCGGCACTCCGCGACGCCCCGCCCGTGCCCCTCGCCCTCCCGGACGCCCCGCCCACGCTCGCCCCTCCTGGGAGCCCGGCCGCTCCTCCGCATGCGGTCCGGGGCCGCGCGGGGGCGGGCGGAGGATCGCCCGGCCCCGCGCGGGGCCGGATTCCGGATCGTTCCCCGCGCGGGGACGGGCCGTGGAGCACGGGACACCCCGTCCGGAAGCCGACGGTCCGCCCGGTCGAGCTTCCACCGCTCGGTCGCCCGTCGGCCGGTCGCGCTTCCGCCGGCCGGTCGCTCACGCTTCGGTCCGCCGGCCGGTCGCGCTGCGGCCCGACGTTCGCCCGTGCGCCGCCCGGCCGTCCTCCCGCCGGTCAGTCGCCCGTCCGCTGGAAGGCGCCCACGGAGGCGTCGGCCGCGGCGTCGGTCCCCTCCCCGGCCGCCACCGGGCCGTACGACCAGGGGAAGTCCCGGGTGGCGGAGTCGCCGGGGAGACCGACCCGCAGGGACTCGACGGCCAGGCTCCCGGCCGCGCCCTCCGGCCCGCGCACGTAGCTGATCGTGAAGGAGACCGATGCCCCCTCGGCCAGGGTCAGCTTCTGCGCCGTCGCCCCCTCGGCCGGGGCCAGCGCCACGGGCTCGTCCCCCACCACCAGGCTCGCCCCGGGGAAGCCGTCCAGGACGCAGGCGGCACCCTCGTTGACGAGGTTCACGGGGACCTCGCCGGTGTCACCGGCGGCCGGGGCCTCGCTCGCGGGGCCGGCCTCCATGCTCACCGTCGCGCTCGAACAGGCCGCGTTCTTCTGCTTCGCGTCGTCCTTCGCTCCGTCCTTCGCCCCGTCCCCTCCGCCCTCGCCGCCGCAGGCGGTCAGCAGGAGGAGGGCGGTGACGGCGGTGACGGTGATCGGCATGGTGCGCATGAGGAATCCCCTGGGGTCGTGGAACAGCCCACAGATCATCACACCTCGGGGACCCCTCCTCGCGCATCCGAAGGGCCGGCCGGTGTCCTCACGGCAGGAGCACGCCTATGAGCCCGGCCCCGTGGTCGGAAGACCCGACGGCAGCCGGCCGCCCTCGGCCTTCGTGTACGTCTCGGTGCCGGGGGAGCCCTCCCAGGTGATCCTCAGGGTGGACCCGCTCACCGAGTCGACCGTGCCGCTCGTCCGGCCCCCGTCGCCGCCCGTGCACCGGAGACTGATCGTCGGGGTGCCGGCGTCCTCCCGCGTGGTGCCGCTGCACACGGTGCCGCCCGTGACGAAGAGGGCCGCCTGCTCCCCGGTGACCATCAGCGCCACGGCCTTGCCGTCGGCCGTGGCGAGCCAGCTGCCCTCCAGCTCGCCCGCCGGGGCACTGCTCGCGGCCGGGGCGTCCGTCCCGTCCGCCCCGCCGGTGCCTCCGGTACCGCCGTCGGCCGGGGCGGACGCCGTCCCCGACGGGGTGGGGTCGCCGCCGGAGCCGCCGTCGCCGCCGCACCCGGTGAGGACGAGCGCGCCGGCCAGGCCGGTGGCCGCGACCGCGAGCCGTACGCCCCGGCGCGACACGGTGCGCCGGGAGCGCGACGCGGACGAGGCGGCCGCAGAAGCCCTTGCCGGAGCCCTCTTCGACGTTTCCTTCGAGTTCTCCTCCGAAGGCGCTTTCGAAGCCGCTCCCGAGGACACCCCCGGGACCGTGCCCCGGGATGCCTCCGGAACCGCACCCCGGCACGCCCCCGGAGCCGCGCCCGTGGCCGCTGCCGAGTCCGCCGACGTCCCCGTGCCGTCCTGATCCACCGGTGTCACCGCAATCCCCCCGCCTCGTGGCCGGCCGCGCCGGCCGGAACGACCGCAGACAGCTAACAGGACGTGCCCGGCACCCCACCAGCCCCGGTGACCCGCCGCGTGCCGCGGCCCCGCGCCGCACCGTCACCGCGTGGCGACGGAACGGGAGGCCCGGGAGCCGCTTCCGTGTCCTCACGGCGCGGGGCCGCGGGCGGTGAGGAGAGACCGCTTTCAGGCCCGGCGGGGAGCGGGAGGACGGGTGAGGGCGGGGAGGGAACAGAAAGGCCCCCGTGCGCGTCTCCCTCCACACGGGGTCCGGCAGGTCGGTCCGCAGGGCTGTAACTGCGGGAACACCCCGCGTGCACGTGCATCTGCCCATGCATTTGCACTTGAACAAAGCTATGATCCGGGTCAGTTGACCACTGCATCAATGGCAACACCAGCCAGTGCACAACGGGGAGCGACCTGTGGACCACGACGTGTACGACGGTGATGTGTACGAAGGCGACGTGTACGGCGTCGCCGACGCGTCCCGCGTGTTCAACGGCATGGCGGCCACCAGGCTGAACGGTGTGGCCTGGCAGAAGAGCCGGCACAGCAACTCGCAGGGTTCCTGCGTCGAGTTCGCCCGGCTGCCCGGCGGTGAGGTGGCGGTGCGCAACTCCCGCTTCCCCGAGGGGCCCGCGCTCGTCTACACCCGGGCGGAGATCGAGGCGATGCTCCTCGGCATCAAGGACGGCGAGTTCGACCACCTGGTCGTCGGCTGACGAAAGCGCCTGCCGCGCCCTTCGCCCCGGCACCGGACTCACCTCCCCGGCGCGGGCCCGCCCGCCGCACCGGATCCCGCCCGGCGGCCCCGGATCCCGCGCAACGCGCGTAGAAGAACCGCGCGCGAAGGTACCGCTTCCCTCACGCTCCGCCGGGAGGCCGCAGCAGGAACAGCGCCCAGACCATCTTGCCGCGTCCGCTCCGCATCGGCTGCCAGCCCCAGCCGTCGCTGAACGACTCGACCAGGAGCAGCCCGCGGCCCGACTCCGCGGAGAAGTCGCCCGCGGCACGGGGGACGGGGCTGCCGCGGCTCGGGTCGCGCACCGCGCACACCAGCCGTCCGGTCCACCGCAGCAGGTGCAGCCGCACCGGGGCCTCCTGGCCCGCCGACCGCGGCGCACAGGCCGGCAGGCCGTGCCGCAGGGCGTTGGTGACCAGCTCGGAGACGACCAGGCACACGTCGTCGAAACGGTCGTCCAGACCCCACTGGTCGCAGGTCCTGCGGGTGAACCGCCTCGCCTCGCCGACCGCTTCGTGGCGGGCGGGCAGGGCGCAGGAGACGGCGTCGGGGACGCCTCCGGGGTCCAGTGGCGGAAGGCCCTGCCGTAACGGCTCGAGCATGGTCGATCCATTCGTCCCCATGCGAGGCACTCCCGGGATTCGCGGTCGCGGCGATACGGCGGTGGTGCGAAGACCATGGTTTCGGATGCGCACGGCAGATGCAAGGGCAGATGCACGTGCAGCTGACCGAAATAGGTCCTGCCGTACCGCTTGTTGGGCAATTTTTCCACCATATTCACGCCCCTCCTGTCCCTTCCGTGGCCTGCTCTCAGCCCCTTCCTGCCCGAAACCTTCACACCGGTTCCCTTTCCGTAACCGGGCGAGTACTGCTCGAAGTGTTTTAGTGGCAGACTTCGGCCCCTGGCAGACGTTGGGGAGGCTGGCGAACGTGAGCGCGGGAGAGCCGGGATCGGTGGTGCGGCGCATGCTGCTCGGATCACAACTCAGGCGACTGCGTGAGGCTCGGGGGATCACGCGCGAGGCGGCGGGTTACTCGATCCGCGCCTCCGAATCGAAGATCAGCCGGATGGAGTTGGGCCGGGTGAGCTTCAAGACCAGGGACGTCGAGGACCTGCTGACGCTGTACGGCATCGGGGACGAGCAGGAGCGCGCCTCGCTGCTCTCCCTGGCCAGGGAGGCCAACGTCGCGGGCTGGTGGCACAGCTACTCGGACGTGCTGCCCAGCTGGTTCCCCACCTATGTGGGCCTCGAGGGCGCCGCCGCCCTGATCAGGGCGTACGAGGTGCAGTTCGTGCACGGTCTGCTGCAGACCGAGGAGTACGCGCGCGCGGTGGTCCGGCGCGGCATGCGGGGCGCGAGCGGGGCCGACGTCGAACGGCGGGTGGCGCTGCGCCTGGAGCGGCAGAAGTACCTGGTCGCGGAGAACGCCCCCGAGTTCCACGTGGTGCTCGACGAGGCCGCCCTGCGCCGCCCGTACGGCGACCGCGAGGTGATGAGGGGGCAGTTCCGGCATCTGATCGAGATCTCCGAGCGGCCCAACATCCGGCTGCAGGTCGTGCCGTTCGGGCTCGGCGGCCACTCCGGCGAGTCCGGCGCGTTCACCATCCTCAGCTTCCCCGAGTCCGACCTCTCGGACGTCGTGTACATGGAGCAGCTGACGAGCGCGCTGTACCTCGACAAGGCCGAGGACGTCGGTCAGTACGAGAAGGCGCTCAAGGAGCTCCAGCAGGACAGCCCGGGACCCTCGGAGAGCCGGGACCTTCTGCGAGGTCTCCTCCAACTCACCTGAAACAACAGTACGATGACGCTCGATCAGGCGTGCGGGACGGATCGCCACCGGGTCGTGCGGCCGAGCCGGCCACACCCCGATCGCCCGGCCGGTCGCACGCCGGTCGCACCCCGGTCGCCCGGCCGGCCGGGGTGGGAGCCGATCCGGGGCGGCCCCGCTTCGGCAGCGAGGGATTGAGGGGTTGAGACATCACATGTCGTCGTACTTCACCGACCTGGCCCAGCAGTACATCGACGGCGAGTGGCGTCCGGGCACCGGCTCCTGGGACATCATCGACTTCAACCCGTACGACGACGAGAAGCTGGCGTCGATCACGACGGCCACCGTCGACGAGGTCGACGAGGCCTACCGGGCGGCGGCCCGCGCGCAGAGGCAGTGGGCGGCGACCAACCCGTACGCGCGCCGCGCGGTGCTGGAGAAGGCGCTCGCCCTGGTCGAGGAGCGCGAGGAGGAGATCACCGAGGCGATCATCGCCGAACTCGGCGGCACGCGCCTGAAGGCCGCCTTCGAGCTGCACCTCGCCAAGGAGTTCCTGCGCGAGTCGGTGCACCTGGCGCTGCGCCCCGAGGGCCGGATCATCCCCTCGCCGGTGGACGGCAAGGAGAACCGCGTCTACCGCGTGCCCGTCGGCGTCGTCGGCGTGATCAGCCCGTTCAACTTCCCGTTCCTGCTGTCGCTGAAGTCGGTCGCCCCGGCACTCGCGCTCGGCAACGGCGTGGTGCTCAAGCCGCACCAGAACACCCCGATCGTCGGCGGGGCGCTGATCGCGAAGATCTTCGAGGACGCGGGCCTGCCCGGCGGTCTGCTGAACGTCGTCATCACCGACATAGCGGAGATCGGCGACGCCTTCCTCGAGCACCCGGTCCCGAAGGTCATCTCCTTCACGGGCTCCGACGCGGTCGGCCGCCACGTGGCCACCGTCTGCGCGCGCCTCTTCAAGCGTTCGGTCCTCGAACTCGGCGGCAACAGCGCGCTGGTGGTCCTCGACGACGCCGACATCGACTACGCGGTCGACGCGGCCGTGTTCAGCCGGTACGTCCACCAGGGCCAGGTCTGCATGGCCGCCAACCGCGTGCTGGTGGACCGCTCGGTGGCCGACGAGTTCACCGGGAAGTTCGTCGCCAAGGTCAGGTCCCTCAAGGCCGGCGACCCGCGCGAGCCCGGCACCGTCATCGGCCCGGTGATCAACTCCCAGCAGGCGGACTCGCTGGCCGGTGTCGTCGAGCAGGCGCTCGCCGAGGGCGCGACCGCCCTGGTGCGCGGCAACCGCACCAACAACCTGGTCGAGCCGTCCGTGCTCACCGGCCTGCCCGCCGACTCCGCCCTGCTCCGGCAGGAGGTCTTCGGCCCGGTCGTCTTCCTCGTCCCGTTCGACGGCGAGGAGGAGGCCGTACGCCTCGTCAACGACACCCCCTACGGGCTGAGCGGAGCGGTGCACACCGGGGACGTCGAGCGCGGGGTGAACTTCGCCAAGCAGGTCGACACCGGCATGTTCCACGTGAACGACGGCACCGTGCACGACGAGCCGATCGTCCCCTTCGGCGGCGAGAAGAACTCCGGCAGCGGCCGGCTGAACGGCGAGGCGATGCTGGACGCCTTCACCACGGTGAAGTGGGTCTCGGTGCAGCACGGCCGCAGCCGGTTCCCCTTCTGAGCCGTCGCCCCCGAACCGCTCCTTCCCGCCGGGCCCTTGCGGACACTGCCTGTCCGCAAGGGCCCGTAGCGTCGTCGGTGTCAGGGAAACCGGGGCGGAAGCCCTCACCGGCGAAAGGCGGCCGTCATGGTCACTCACGTTCCCTCGGAGGCTCGGGGCGACGAGCGCGGGGCGCTGCTGGCGTTCCTCGAGGAGCAGCGCGGCGGCATCCGCCGGTCGGTGCTCGGCCTCACCGACGAGCAGGCCGCGTCACGGCCCAGCGCCAGTGAGCTGTCCCTGGGCGGGCTGGTCAAGCACTGCGCCGAGGTCGAGCAGAGCTGGGTCGCCCGCGCCAAGGGGGAGGCGCCGGCGGTCCACCGGGACGAGACGAACTGGCACGAGTGCCACCGGCTGGTCGGTGACGAGACGGTGGCCTCGCAGCTGGCGTACTGGGAGAAGGTCGCCGCCGGGACGGAGGCGTTCCTGCGCTCGGTGCCCAGCCTCGACGACACCTTCCCGCTGCCGGACCAGCCCTGGTTCCCGCCGGAGGGGCGCGTCTCCATGCGCTGGCTGGCCCTCCACCTGATCCGCGAGACCGCCCGGCACGCCGGCCACGCCGACATCGTCCGGGAGTCCCTGGACGGCGCCACGGCCTTCGAGCTGGTCGCGAAGGAGCGGGGCAGCGCCTGGGGGTGACCGCCCGCGGCCTACGCTGGAGCCCATGTCAGCGATCCGTCTCCTCGTGCTCGGCGCGGTGCGCCAGCACGGGCGGGCCCACGGCTACCAGGTGCGCAACGACCTGGAGTTCTGGGGTGCGCACGAGTGGTCCAACGCCAAGCCCGGCTCGATCTACCACGCCCTGAAACAGATGGCGAAGCAAGGGCTGCTGCACGCGCACGAGATCGCGCCCTCGACGGCCGGCGGCCCGCCGCGCACCGAGTACGAGATCACCGCGGCGGGCGACGAGGCGTACTTCGCGCTGCTGCGCGAGGCCCTCGTCGCCTACGACCAGAAGATGGACGTGAAGTCGGCGGCGATCGGCTTCGTCGTCGACCTGCCGAGGCAGGAGGCGGTGGCACTGCTCAAGGAGCGGATCCGGCGCATCGAGGAGTGGCGGGCCGCGGTCACCGAGCACTACGTGCCCGAGGGCGGCCCCGAACCGCTGGGCCACATCGGCGAGATCATGAACCTGTGGGTGTACACGGCCGACGCGGAGGCCGAGTGGACCAGGGGCCTGATCGGACGGATCGAGGCCGGCTCCTACACCTTCGCCGGGGAGGGCGAGCCGTTCGTGGGCATCCTGGCCGAGGACCAGGAGAACCCGTACGCGACGGGGGAGCGGCACCCGGGGGACGAGCGCTGAGACGTCCGCCCGCACGCCGGTCCGCGCATTAATCAAGTTTGACTAGGAGGCGGGGCGCGGCTTACCTTCGCAAGCGTGTAGTCAAGTTTGACTAGCTAGGGAGCTGCAGTGGCCGACGCGGCGATCGTCGTCGAGGAAGCACGCAAGACGTACGGCGGGAGGAACCCGGGGAACCCCGGGAACCCGAAGAGCACCAAGAACCCGAAGAACCCCGGAAGTCCGGGGAGCACGCGGAACGGCACGCCCGCGCTGGACGGGCTCGACCTCACGGTCGCGCGCGGCACGGTGCACGGAGTGCTCGGCCCGAACGGCGCGGGCAAGACCACCCTGGTCCGGATCCTGGCCACCTTGCTGCGGCCCGACGCGGGCCGGATCGAGGTCGCGGGGCACGACGTGGTGCGCGAGGCGTACGCGGTACGCCTGCGCATCGGCCTGCTCGGACAGCACGCGGCACTCGACGAGGAACTCGACGGCCGGCAGAACCTCGAACTGTTCGGCCGCCTGCACCACCTGGGTGCGCGACGCGCCCGTGCGCGCGCCGACGAACTCCTGGCGCGCTTCGACCTCGCCGGCACCGGCCGCAAGGCGGTGCGGCAGTACAGCGGAGGCATGCGGCGGCGCCTGGACCTCGCCGCCTCCCTGATCACCGAACCGGAGGTGCTCTTCCTGGACGAACCGACCACCGGCCTCGACCCCCGCGGCCGCGCGGAGGTGTGGGACTCGGTCCGTTCCCTGGTCGACGGCGGCACGACCGTCCTGCTCACCACCCAGTACCTGGAGGAGGCCGACCAGCTCGCCGACCGCGTCTCCGTCGTGGACGCCGGCCGGGTCATCGCCGACGGCACGGCGGACGAACTCAAGGCGGCCGTCGGCGGCGACCGCGTCGACGTCGTCCTGCGCGACGCCGGGCAGCTGGACGCGGCCGCCGCCCTGCTGCCCGTACCGCGGGACACGGTCACCGTGGACACCGACCGGCGGCTGCTGAGCGCGCCGGTCACCGACCGCATGGCGGCCCTGGCCGGGATCGTCCGCGCACTGGAGGAGGCGGGGATCCGGGCCGAGGACATCGCCCTGCGCAGGCCCACGCTCGACGAGGTGTTCCTGCGGCTCACCGGCCACGACGAGCGAGTGGAGGAGACCGCGTGACCGGCATGGCGTACGCACTGACCGACTCCTGGACCATGACCCGCCGCGAACTCGCCCGCTGGGGGCGGCAGCCGGTGGCGGTGGTGGTGAACCTGGTCTTCCCGGTGATGCTGCTGCTGATGTTCGGCTACCTGGTCGGCGGCGGCCGGGGGATCGGCGGCGACTACCTCGACTACCTGGTCCCCGGCATGCTCGCGCTCACCATGGCCTTCGGCCTGGAGGGCACCATGGTCGCCGTCACCCAGGACCTGGACAAGGGCGTCGTCGACCGCTTCCGCTCCATGCCGATGGCCGACGGCGCGGTCCTGGTGGGCCGTTCCGCGGCCGACATGCTCCAGTCGGCGATCGGCCTCGTGGTGCTCCTGGCCGTCGCCGCCGCGCTCGGCTGGCGCACCGACGGCGGCCCGGGCGGCTTCCTGGGCGCCGTGGGCCTGCTCCTGCTGTTCCGGTTCGCGATGCTCTGGATCGGCATCCACCTGGCGCTGGTGGCCGGGAAGCCGGAGATGGTGCAGGCCGTGCAGATCCTGGTCTGGCCGGTCGGCTTCCTGTCCAACGCCTTCGCGACGCCCGAGTCCATGCCGGGCTGGCTCGGCACGCTCGTCCGGTGGAACCCGATGTCGCAGACGGCCACCGCCGTCCGCGACCTCTTCGGCGGCCCCGGGGGCGAGCCGGGACACGTGGGGGCCGCCGTCGCCTGGCCCCTGGTCCTGCTCGCCGTGTTCTTCCCGCTGGCGGTGCGCAGGTTCGCGCGGCTCAGCCGGTAGCGGGCCCGGCGGACCCGGGGCCGGGTCCGCTCAGTGGTGGAAGCCGGTGGCCGCGTTCTTGTCGCGGACGAGGGGGTGCGGCTGCCGGCGCAGCTCCGGCAGGAGCCGGGCCAGGTCCTCGGCGAACAGGGCGGCGAGGTCCTCGGAGAAGCCGTTGCGGCACACCACCCGCAGCACCGACAGGTCCTCCCGGTTCGCGGGGAAGGTGTACGCGGGCACCAGCCAGCCGTGCTCCCGCATCCGCCGGGACACGTCGAAGACGTCGAACGCGCTCACCCCGGGAGCGGTCGTGAACGCGAACACCGGCAGCTCGTCGCCCCGGGTCAGCAACCGGAAGTCGTCGAACTCCCCGATCCGGGCGGCGAGCCCGCCGGCCACGTCCCGCGCGGCCTGCTGCACCGCGCGGTAGCCGTCGCGGCCCAGCCGCAGGAACGAGTAGTACTGCGCCACCACCTGGGCGCCCGGCCGGGAGAAGTTCAGGGCGAACGTCGGCATGTCGCCGCCCAGGTAGTTCACCCGGAAGACCAGTTCCTCGGGCAGGGCGTCCGCGTCCCGCCACAGCGCCCAGCCGACGCCCGGGTAGACCAGCCCGTACTTGTGCCCCGAGGTGTTGATCGACGTCACGCGCGGAAGGCGGAAGTCCCACACCAGGTCCTCGTCGACGAAGGGCGCGACCATCGCGCCGGACGCCCCGTCGACGTGCACCGGGACGTCGAGGCCGGTGCGCTCCCGGAGCCCGTCCAGCGCCGCGCACAGGTCCGCGATCGGCTCGTAGGACCCGTCGAAGGTGGAACCCATGACGCCGACGACCCCGATGGTGTTCTCGTCGCACATCCCGGCGGCCGCCTCCGGGTCGAGGTGGAACCGGTCGCCCTCCATGGGCACCTGACGGGCCTCCACCTCCCAGAAGGTGCAGAACTTCTCCCAGCAGACCTGGACGTTGACGCCCATGACGAGGTTCGGCCGGGCCTCCTTCGACGGGTACCGGCCGGCGTTGCGGCGCGCCCAGCGGCGCTTGAGCGCCATCCCGGCGAGCATGCACGCCTCGCTGGACCCCGTCGTCGAACAGCCCACGGCCGCGGCCGGGTCGGGCGCGTGCCACAGGTCCGCGAGCATCGACACGCAGCGCCGCTCCAGCTCGGCGGTGCGCGGGTACTCGTCCTTGTCGATCATGTTCTTGTCCCGGCACTCCGCCATCAGGCGGCCGGCCTCCGGCTCCATCCAGGTGGTGACGAAGGTGGCCAGGTTCAACCGGGCGTTGCCGTCCAGCATCAGCTCGTCGTGCACCAGCTGGTACGCCGTCGCGGGCGCCATCGGGGCCCCGGGCATCCGGTGCTTGGGCGGCGCCTCGGTCATGCCCCCGACGGGGTTCGCCGGGCCCAGGAAGGGATTGACGGACAGGGGGCGCTCGTCGCGCCGGGGAGCGTTGTGCAGCGGCATGGAGACCTCCGGGAGTGCGTACGGGGGCGGTGCGGGAGTTCGTGCGGAGGGAGGGCCGTGGGGGCCACGGCGGCCACGGCGGCCACGAGGGCGACGGCGGCCGCGAGGGCGATCGCGGCCGCGGGGAGTGCGGAGACCATGGGGAGGACGGCGGCCGCGGGGAGCGCGGAGACCGCGGGAAGGGCCGGCGTCACCGGACCGGGGACCCGTCCGCCCGCAGCTGCATCTGCGGGCGTCCCGTGACCAGCAGCCAGGCGGGCAGCGACGCGATGCACAGCAGCGCCAGGACGCCCGGCGAGGCGACCAGGACCGCGGCGACGAACAGGCTCACCCAGCCCTGCCGGGTGATGGCCAGCAGCACCCCCAGCACCCCCGCCGCCACTCCCACCGCCGGATGCACGCCGGGGACCAGGGCGTGGGCGCACAGCCCCAGCGCGGTGCCGACGAACACGGCCGGGAAGATCCGGCCGCCCCGGAACCCGCAGGACGCGGCGACGACCAGGGCGGCCAGCTTCACCACCGTCATCGTCGCGAACCCGCCCGCCGACCAGCCCTCGGGATCGGCCGCCAGCACGGCGATCTCGTCGAGCCCCTTGAACAGCGTCAGGTGCCCGCCCAGGGCCGCCAGTACGCCCAGCACGACGCCGCCCGCCGGGAGCATCAGCATCGGGTGCCGGAGCCGCCGGAAGGCCCCGTGGACGTACGGGAAGGCGTGGACGGCGCACATGCCGAGCAGCGCGCCCACCGAGGCCACCGTGAGCGCCGACAGCAGGTCGGCCCAGCCGGGACTGCCGAACGGCGGCAGGTCCAGGTCGAAGCTCGGGCTCGACACCAGGTCGGCGGTGAGCGCGCCGGCCGCCCCGGCGGTCAGCGGCGCGAAGAGGCTGTCCCACAGGTGCCCCTTGATCCGCTGTCCCGCCAGGGCCTCGGAGATGACGAGGGCGGCGGCCACCGGCGTACCGAACAGCGCGCCGATCGTCCCCGCCTCCGCCAGCGCGACCCAGCCGCGCTCGGGGGCCCGCGGCGCGACCCTGGCGCCCAGCCAGACCGCCAGGGAGACGTTCACGGCGATGATCGGGTTCTCGGGCCCCAGGCTCGGCCCGCCGGCCAGCACCAGGGCGCTCGCCAGCAGCAGTCCCGGCAGCACCACGGGGGGCAGCACGGGGGCGTCCAGGCCGGTCGTCGCCGGGTCGGGACCGGCGTGCCCCGGCGCCTTCCACACCACCAGACCGACCGCGATCCCGGTGGCGACCAGCACGGCGAACATCCACGGCACGGAGTACCGGCCGACCCCGAGCGCGTCCGGCACGGTCCGCCACAGCACGTCCTGCAACTCCTCGGCCGCCCGGCTCACGCCCACCAGCAGCAGGCTGCACACCGCCCCCACGACCAGCGCGGGGACGACGGACGGCAGCAGGTCGCGCGCCCGGGACGCCGGGGCGGCGGAGGGCTCCTGCTGCGTGCTGTCCTGGACCACGGGCACACGATAGACGGACCAAGCGCTCGAAACGGTGCGAAACGGTCAATCCGGAACGGTCGGCCCGCCGGAGCGCGCGCACGGAAGGCGGGGACGATCGGCGCGAACGGGCGGTCGGCGTGAAACCGTCGGGGCATCCGGCTTGCACCTCACGCCACGTGAGGACCCAGGGTGGAGCGCGTATCGAGAAGGGAGCGGAAGTGAGTCATTCCGTGGGACAGGTGGCCGGTTTCGCCGGGGTCACGGTGCGCACCCTGCACCACTACGACGCCATCGGCCTGCTCACCCCGAGCGAGCGCAGCCACGCGGGTCACCGGCGCTACGGCGACGCCGACCTCGACCGGCTGCAGCAGATCCTGTTCTACCGGGAGCTCGGCTTCCCGCTCGACGAGGTCGCCGCCCTGCTCGACGACCCGGACGCGGACCCGCGCGCGCACCTGCGCCGGCAGCACGACCTGCTGACCGCCCGGATCGAGAAGCTGCGGAAGATGGCGGCGGCCGTGGAGCACGCCATGGAGGCACGCACGATGGGAATCAGCCTGACGCCCGAGGAACGGTTCGAGGTGTTCGGGGACGCCGACCCGGAGCAGTACGAGGACGAGGTCCGGGAGCGCTGGGGCGACACCGACGCCTACCGGCAGTCCCGGCAGCGGACCGCGTCCTACACCAAGGACGACTGGAAGCGCATCACCGAGGAGCTCGACTCCCTCCACCTGCGCATGGCCGACCTGATGTCCGCCGGCACGGCGGCCGACTCCGGGGAGGCCATGGACACGGCGGAGGAACACCGGCTGTTCATCACCCGCGCGTACTACGACTGCGGGCACGAGATGCACACCTGCCTGGGCGAGATGTACGTCGCCGACCCGCGCTTCACGCAGATGTACGAGGACATCCGGCCCGGCCTGGCGGCCTACCTGCGCGACGCGATCGTCGCCAACGCGGCCCGGCACGGCGGCTGATCCCGTACCGCGCG
>NZ_LIRG01000383.1 GCF_001419695.1 Streptomyces prasinopilosus | reverse complement strand
CGCGCAGACGCCACGACCGTTGACGGTCGTGGGGCGGGACGGGCGGAAGGGCTCGGGCGGAGGCGTTCCCTCCGTGCCGCGCGGAGGCGGCGCGGGCCGAATTCCGTTGCCCGAAACGGCGGTTCGGGACTCAGTGCATAGGCGCACGCACAGCGGGTAAGCCTTGCTGCATCGTCTCTCGCTCGCGAAGCCGTCGTCAGGAGTGACCCGTGCCGCAACCGCCGCATTCGTCCCTGCAGGTAGCTGCCGTTCCGGCCCAGCGGGTGCCGACGCGAGGCAGGGACCAGGACGCGCCCTGGCACACCGAGGCGGTGTGCCGACGCGACGAGGCAGGACTGTTCTTCGCCCCGTCGAAGGAGCCCACGGCCGCCAGGCTCTCCCGGGAGGAGGCCGCCAAGCGGGTCTGCGCCCGCTGCCCGGTGATGGTCGAGTGCCGGGAGCACGCCCTGCTCCAGCCCGAGCCCTACGGCGTCTGGGGCGGCCTGACCGCCGCCGAGCGCCGGGTGGTCCTGGCCCGGCGCCGCCGCCGGGAGGTGGAACTCCAGAAGGCGGCCCGTGCCGGAGGCTCCATAGCGGCTGCGGGCTGACCGGCACCCGGAACCCGGCCCCCGGTACCCGGCACGAGGCGCGTCTCCGCTCCTGGTGCCCCTCGGGATGGCCTAGCACGGCCGGAAAGCGTGTGGAGGAGGCGCGTCCGGCCGGGGCGGGACCGCGCCGCCCGGCGCGCCCGCGGCGTCACCGGGCCGCCGGCGTTCCCGCGCTCCCGGCGACCCACGGACCGCACACCCGTGGGCCGCCCCGCACGGCCTTCGTCCGGCCCGGCGGAGTTACTTGGCGCGGTCGAAGTCCACCGCGCTGTAGGCGCGCAGCTTGCTCAGCCGGTGCTCGGAGTCGATCCGCCGTACCGTGCCCGACTTGGACCGCATCACGATGGAGTCGGTCGTGGCGGTCTCGGACCGGTACCGCACCCCGCGCAGCAGCTCGCCGTCGGTGATGCCGGTGGCCACGAAGAACACGTTGTCGCCGGTGACGAGGTCCGCGTCGGTCAGCACCCGGTCGAGGTCGTGCCCCGCGTCGACCGCCCGCTGCCGCTCCGCGTCGTCCTGCGGCCACAGCTTGCCCTGGAGGGTGCCGCCGAGGCACTTCACGGCACAGGCCGAGATGATGCCCTCGGGGGTGCCGCCGATGCCGAGCAGCAGGTCGATGCCGGTGCCCTCGCGCAGGGCGAGGATCGAGCCGGCCACGTCCCCGTCGGAGATCAGCTTGATGCGCGCCCCGGTCTCCCGGATCTCCTTGATGATGCCCTGGTGCCGGGGCCGGTCGAGGATCACCACCGTGACGTCCTCGGGGGTGACCCGCTTGGCCTTGGCGACCCGGCGGATGTTCACGGCCACCGGCGCGTCGATGTCGACGAAGTCGGCGGCCTCGGGCCCGGTGACCAGCTTGTCCATGTAGAACACGGCCGAGGGGTCGAACATCGAGCCGCGTTCGGCCGCGGCCAGTACGGCGATCGCGTTGGTCATGCCCTTGGCGGTCAGCGTGGTGCCGTCGATCGGGTCGACGGCGATGTCGCACTCGGGCCCGGTCCCGTCGCCCACGCGCTCCCCGTTGAAGAGCATCGGGGCCTCGTCCTTCTCGCCCTCACCGATGACGACGACGCCGTTCATCGAGACGGTGGAGACGAGGGTGCGCATGGCGCGGACCGCGGCACCGTCGGCGCCGTTCTTGTCACCGCGCCCGACCCAGCGCCCGGCGGCCATCGCGGCGGCCTCGGTGACCCGGACGAGTTCCAGGGCGAGGTTGCGGTCGGGAGCTTCGGAGGGCACATCGAGTTCGGACGGCAGTTGATGGTGTTCGGTCATCGGAGCGCACCTTTCTGTACGACGACGGCCGGATGAGGGTGTTGCGCTCGACTCTAGCGCCGGGCCGACAAAATGAGCAGGGGCCCCCACGGATGAGCGGGCCGGGCACCTGCGACGATAGGGGTGTGGCAGGAACGAACAAGACGCAGAAGTCGGCTCGGGACATGATCCTCTCCCTGAGCCTCATCTTGCTCGCCGCGGGAGTGGTCTGGCTGTTCAGCCCGCACGACGAGGGCGAGCCCGATCTCAAGCGGGTCGACTACCGCGTCGACCTGCTCACCGCACGCCGCGCCGCCACCTACCCGGTGGCCGCGCCCGAGGGTCTGCCCGAGGCGTGGAAGCCCACCTCCGTCCGTTTCCGGGGCGAGGAGTTCGACGCCTGGCACCTCGGCTACCGGACCCCCGACGGGGAGTACGCGGCGCTCGAGCAGTCGACTCAGAAGCCGGCGGTCTTCATCCGGGCCGCGACCCGTGGCGCGGAGAAGACCGACAGGACGCAGCGGATCGACGGCGAGACCTGGACCCGGTACGAGGGCGGACGGTACGACGCGCTGGTGCTCGAGGGCGAGGGTTCGACCACGATGGTGACGGGCACGGCGTCCTTCGACCGGCTGACGGAGATGGCCGAGGCCCTGCGCAGCGAATCCGACTGACCGACCGGTTCACGACGACCGGTCCGTGGCGACCGGTCCGTGGCGGCTGCGCGAGGGCCGGTCCGCGACGGCCGGGCCACGGCCGCCGTTCCGTGGCGGCCGGGCGCGCGAGGGCCGGTGGGCGGCAGGCGTGCGGCAGACGCGTGGCAGACATGCGGCGGGGCCCCCG
>NZ_LIRG01000382.1 GCF_001419695.1 Streptomyces prasinopilosus | reverse complement strand
CGGGCTGCGGCAAGACGACGCTGCTGAAGTGCGTGGGCGGGCTGCTCGAACCGACGGCCGGCGAGGTGTTCCTGGCCGGGCGGAAGGTGGACGGGCCGCCGCCCGGGACGGCGTTCGTCTTCCAGGAGTACGGGCGCAGCCTCTTCCCGTGGATGCGGGTCGGCGCGAACGTCGGACTCCCGCTGAGGCGGAAGGGTCTGAGCGCGGCCCGGCGGAGGGTGCTGGTGGCCGACGCCCTGGAGTCGGTGGGCCTGGCGGACGCCGCCGGCGCCCATCCGTGGCAGCTGTCCGGCGGGATGCAGCAACGGGTGGCGATCGCGCGGGCGTTGGCGTACGAGCCCGACGTGCTGCTGATGGACGAGCCGTTCGCCGCGGTGGACGCGCAGACCCGGGCCGACCTGGAGGACCTGGTGCGCCGGCTGTGGCGGGAGCGGTCGATGACCGTCCTGTTCGTCACCCATGACATCGACGAGGCCGTCTACCTCGGTGAACGGGTGATCGTGCTGTCCGCCTCCCCCACGGTGGTCCGGGAGCAGCTGCGGGTCGACCTGCCCCGGGAACGCGACCAGTCCGCCACCCGGGCCGCCCCGCGCTTCGCCGAGCTGCGGACCCATGTGTACGGGCTGATCCAGGCGGCGAAGCGGGGAACGGCGCCGGCGGCCCGGGACGCCGCGGTGGACCTCGGGAAGGACTCCCCTCCGGTCCGCTGAACCGGGCCGCCCGGCCGCGGAGCCGGACGGCCGCGTCCTGCGGCGGCCGGTTCCCGCTGCCGAGGAAGCCTCCGGCGAGGAGGCTCCCGGCGTGCTCGGGCAGGGCGGCGAGGTCGACACCGCGAGGAACATGCCGAGTCGGCCCGCCGGCGCCCGTCATCCGCTGGACGTCGTCGACGGGTCGGCGACGTCCTCCTCGAAGAACCGGCGGTCGCCCTCGGCGCTCCCGGACGGCACGCGGTCGGCTGCGACGCGGGTCCCGCCGTCGGCGGTCCGGCCGCCGTCCGGCCCGCGGGCGGTGGGCGCGAGGGCGCCGGCGTCCGACGCGACGGGGGGCGGCGGATCCCGGTGCCTCCCCTCGGTGGGCCCCTCCGGGACGGGAGCGGGCGGACCCCTCGGAACAGGAGCGGGGGCCGGGGCACGCCCGGGCACCGGGTCACAAGGGTTCCGGCACCACGCTGAGATGGGAGGCGGCGCGCCGTCGTCCGCGGTGGCGGGACGGGGCGCGGCGCGCCTCGCGCAGGACCAGCGTCAGCCGGATGCAGTCCATGTCGTCGAGGATCCTGGTCGTCTCCACGACGAGACGGCAGTCGGTGGCCCCCCAGCGCGGATCGGGGTGCCGCAACGGCCGTACGGCGCCGTCGTGTTCGGCGGCCTGCTCGCCGACGGCACGCAGCCAGTGCGGCAGCCCCTGCCGGTAGGCGGCCTCCATGATGGGGTCCTGGGCGATGTCCCGCCGGATGGCCTGCAGCCCGTGGTCGTGGCCGTGGTGCTCCACCGTCTTGGCGAAGTGCGCCAGCATCGGCAGGAACCAGCTCGACTCGTGCTCCCCCAGCACGGTGCCGGCGTCCGGGTGGAAGAGGACGAACCGGAGGAAGTTGTCACCGGGCATGGCGGTCGGATGCGGTTCGACGTCCCGGAAAAGTGTCCGGAAAGCGGCGTTGGCCAGCAGCACGTCCCACCGGCGGTCGACCACCAGGGAGGGGAAGGGCACCGCGTGGAGGAACGCGGCGTAGTCCTCCAGGTAGGCCTGTGCCTCGGGAGTCTCGGGGCCCGGCCGCGGTATCGGCCGCCGGCCTCCTGCCTGATGTGCCATCGGGAGGTCACCCCTCTTGCCTGTGCGGCCTTGACGCGGCGCCCCGATCCTGCGGGCCGGACCTCGAGCGTGTCAACTATCGTGGCATTTCATGTCGGTTGACGGCTGAAATGGGCCACAGTTGTGGCGAGACCTGGATGTGAGTTCGAGACACGGGCTAGTCTCCGTGAAGTTCACGGCAACACATGTGAGAAGCGTGTGAGAGACGTAGGAGATCTGTCGGTGACGGGTGGCTTCGTGGGTGAGGATCAGGACACCGCGCCGACGACCGCGCTGTCGGCCCTCGTCGCCCGCGTCGCCGCACTCGCCGACCGGCTCGACGTGCCGCACACCGAGGTCTTCGGCACCACCCGGCTCTCCGCGGCCTCCGGAGTGCCGGAACCGGTGGTCAAGGCCCTGCTGAGCGGCCGGCCGGCCGGCGAACCCGACGTGCAGACCCGGTTCGTGCAGCGCCTGGACCTGCTGCGCCGCACCCGGCTCAAGCCGAACGGCCGCAAGTACACGCAGCAGGAGATAGCCGACGGCGCGGGCATGTCCCGGCAGCAGGCCGGTGCCCTGATCAACGGCGACCGGCGGCCCACCATGGAGCACTGCGACGCCATCCAGCGGTTCTTCCGGGTACACGCCGGATTCCTCACCGCCGAGGACCCCGAAGCCCTCGCGCACGTGCTCCGGCACACCGAGCAGGAGCTGCTGCAGAGCCTGGCGGACCGCGAGCGGAAGGCCGCCGCGGCGGCCTTCCGCTC
>NZ_LIRG01000381.1 GCF_001419695.1 Streptomyces prasinopilosus | reverse complement strand
CAGCCGCGCGGCAACTCGCACATCCTGCACTCGCGCGCCCGCGTGCTCGGCGGCTGCTCCTCCCACAACACGCTGATCAGCTTCCTGCCGCTGCCGCAGGACCTCGACGACTGGGTGGCCCACGGCTGCGCCGGCTGGGACCCGGCGACGATCCTCCCCTACCGCGACCGGCTGCTCACCAAGATCGTTCCGGTGGCCGAGGCCGACCGCAATCCCATCGCCAAGGACTTCGTCACCGCGGCCTCCCGGGCCGTCGGCGTCCCCGTGATCGACGACTTCAACGCCGAGCCGTTCGCCGACGGCACCGGCTTCTTCTCCCTGGCCTACGAGCCGGAGGGCAACCTGCGCTCCTCCGCCTCGGTCGCCTACCTCCACCCGGTCCTGGACCGGCCCAACCTGACCCTGCGCCTGGAGACCTGGGCCCACCGGCTGCTCACCGACGAGTCGGGGAGGACGACCCGGGTCGCGGTGCGCGGCGCGGACGGCGAGCCCGCCACCGTGCGCGCCGAACGCGAACTCCTGCTGTGCGCCGGGGCCGTCGACACCCCGCGCCTGCTGATGCTGTCCGGCATCGGCCCGGCCGACGACCTGCGCCGCCTGGGCATCGACGTACGGGCCGACCTGCCCGGCGTGGGGGAGAACCTGCTGGACCACCCCGAGTCCGTGATGGTCTGGGAGACCGACGGCCCGCTGCCGCCCAACTCCGCGATGGACTCCGACGCCGGCCTGTTCCTGCGCCTCGACAAGGGGCAGCCGCGCCCGGACCTGATGTTCCACTTCTACCAGGTGCCGTTCACCGTCAACACCGAACGCCTCGGCTACCCCGTGCCGGAGCACGGGGTGTGCATGACGCCGAACGTGCCGCGTGCCCGGTCCACCGGTCGCATGTGGCTGCGCAGCGCCGACCCCGCCGAGCACCCCGCCCTGGACTTCCGGTACTTCACCGACCCGGAGGGCCACGACGAACGCACCGTCGTGGAGGGACTGAAGATCGCCCGGGAGATCGCCGCCACCGATCCCCTGAGCGGCTGGCTCGTCCGCGAGGTCGCGCCCGGACCGGACGTCACCTCCGATGCCGCCCTGTCGGAGTACGGGCGCCGTGCGGCGCACACCGTCTACCACCCGGCGGGCACCTGCCGCATGGGGGCGGCGGACGACCCGATGGCCGTCTGCGACCCCGAGTTGAGACTGCGCGGCGTCGAGGGCGTACGCGTCGTCGACGCGTCCGTGTTCCCGACGATGCCCACCATCAACCCCATGGTGACCGTCCTGCTCGCCGCTGAACGCGCCGCCGACCTGCTCACCGGCC
Organism: Streptomyces prasinopilosus; assembly: GCF_001419695.1. Lineage (GTDB taxonomy): Bacteria > Actinomycetota > Actinomycetes > Streptomycetales > Streptomycetaceae > Streptomyces > Streptomyces prasinopilosus. Next base: position 9,344 of record NZ_LIRG01000381.1, on the reverse strand, counting down.
GCCCCGGGCCGGCCGGCGGGCGGGCTGCGGGGTGAGCGGTCCGCGGTCCCGCGCGGCGTCCGCGCACGACGGTCCGGAGACCGGCACGCCGGGCCCAGCACGTCGGGACCCAACACGTCGGGCCGGTGCTGGACGCAAGCAGCGCCTCACTGGAGACTGCCTTGTCCCGTGTGCCACAGGCACTTGAGCACGGACAAGAGGCGGTCGCCCGCACTCCCCGCTCCGCGCGCCGTCGCAGACGCCGCCGGCGGCCGGGAGCCGGGACCGACGCCCTCGTCCTCGGCGAAGGAGGAACACCACCGTGTCGACCGCTGGAGCGAAGGGTCCCGGCACGGCGCCGGAAGAGATGCCGGCGGAGGACGAGTCGGTGGACTCGGTGCGGCTCAAACCGGTGGTCTTCTTCGGGGCCGCCCTCCTCGTCCTCGCGATCTCGGTCTGGGCGATCGTCACCCCGGAGGGGGCGGAGAACGTCATCGGCGTGGTGGTCGGCAGGATCTCCCACTGGTTCGGCTGGTACTACTTCCTGGCCGCGACCCTGTACCTGCTGTTCGTCGTCTACATCGCCCTCTCCAAGTACGGCACGGTCAAGCTGGGCCCCAAGCACTCCAAACCCGACTACGGGGTCTTCACCTGGGGGGCGATGCTGTTCGCGGCAGGCATCGGCATCGACCTGATGTTCTTCTCGGTGTCCGGCCCCGTCAGCCACTACCTCGCGCCGCCCCAGGGCGATCCGCAGACGCTCGAGGCCGCCCGCCAGGCCGTGGTGTGGACCCTGTTCCACTACGGCATCACCGGCTGGGGCATGTACGCGCTGATGGGCATGGCGCTCGCCTACTTCTCCTTCCGCTACCGGCTGCCGCTCGCGATCCGCTCCGCGCTATACCCGATCATCGGCCGCCGCATCCACGGACGGATCGGCGATACCGTCGACCTGGCGGCCATCATCGGCACGGTCTTCGGCATCGGCGTGACGCTCGGCATCGGCGTGGTGCAGCTGAACTACGGTCTGAAGGTCCTCTTCGGCGTGGAAGAGGGGCTGGCCGCGCAGATCGCCCTGATCGTCGTCGCGGTGGGGATGGCCACCTTCTCCGCGGCCTCCGGCGTCGACAAGGGCATCCGCCGGCTGTCGCAGCTCAACATCCTCCTCGCCGCCCTGCTGATGCTCTACATCCTCGTCGTCGGTGAACCGTTCCGGCTGCTCAACGCCGTGGTCCAGAACGTCGGGGACTACGTGAGCCGTTTCCCGTCGATGACCCTGAACACCTTCGCCTACGACCAGCCCATCGAGTGGCTGGACGCGTGGACGCTCTTCTTCTGGGCCTGGTGGATCGCCTGGGCCCCGTTCGTCGGGCTCTTCCTGGCCCGCATCTCCCGCGGCCGCACCCTGCGCGAGTTCATCGCGGCGACGCTGTTCATCCCGTTCCTCTTCACCGGGCTCTTCCTGGCGATCTTCGGCAACAGCGCCCTGTTCCTGGTGCGCGACGGGAACACCGAGTTCGGCGAAACGGCCATGAACGTCCCCGAACAGGGCTTCTACAACCTGCTGGAGCAGTATCCGGGATTCCTGTTCAGCGCCGGACTCGCCACGTTCGTCGGGCTGCTGCTGTACGTCACCTCCGCGGACTCCGGGGCCCTGGTCATGGGCAACCTCAGCGCCGAGCTGCCCACCCCGGTGACCGACGCGCCCACGTGGCTGCGCATCTTCTGGGCGGTGGCGACGGGGCTGCTCACCCTCGCCATGCTCATCGTGGGCGGAGTTCAGGCGCTCACCAACGCCACCATCGTCATGGGGCTGCCCTTCTCCTTCGTCATGTTCCTCATCATGGCGGGGCTCTATCTGGCCCTGCGCACCGAGCGGATGCGCGCGGAGACGCGGATCACCACGCTGCCCGGGTCGCTCTCCGGACGCATGACGCTGCACGGCCCCCCGGGGGCGCTGAACTGGCGGCAGCGCCTGACGCGGGCGATGTCCTTCCCCAACCGGCGGGCGGCCGCGCGGTTCGTCGACGACGTGTGCCGCCCCGCCTTCCTGGAGGTCGCCCACGAGCTGCGGGCGCAGGGGGTGGAGGCGGAAGTCCTGGAAGGCGTCGACGAGGAGACCGGCATCGCGTACGTGGACCTGAGGGTGCCGATCGGCACCAGCGACGAGTTCCTCTACGGGGTCCGCCCCGTCGAGCTGCCGACCCCCGCGTTCGCCACCCGGTCGGTCAGCACGCACGACAGTTATGTGCGCTTCGAGGTCCGGCTCGCCGAGGGCAACCAGGACTACGACGTGATGGGGTACACCCAGGAGCAGCTCATCGCCGACAGCCTCGACCAGTACGAACGGCACCTGGAGTTCCTGCGGGTGCGCCACGAGGCGACCGCCCACTCGGGTTTCCCCGACCACCGCCCGGACGACCCGGAGGCCCACCTGCCGGAATAGTCCCTTGGCACGGAGGACGGGGGACGGGGGACGAGCGGTGAGCCGGCGGGCCGAGGAGTCGACGGTCCGCCGGTCCGGTCCGGCGGCGCAGTGGTGTGCCGGTGCGCCGACGCTCCGGTGGTCAGCGCAGCGTCTGTACGGCGTAGAGCGTGCCGAGGGCGACGGCGAGGGTGCCCAGGGTGAGCCGTAGGGCGGTCTCGGGGAGCCTGGGCTGGAGGCGGGCGCCGAGGTAACCGCCGACGAGGCCCCCGAGTCCGCAGGCCAGGCCGAGTCCCCAGTCCGGCGCGACGTCGCCCGGACCGACGAGCCCCAGGACGGCGAAGGCGGCCGCGCCGACGAGGGACGTGACGAACGTCGAGGCGAGAGCGGCGGGCGCGACCCGGCCGACGGGCATGCCCCGCCCCACGAGGATCGGGCCGAGCAGGGAACCGCCGCCGATGCCGTACACGCCGCCGACGACCCCGACGGCGAGCGCGAGGCCGCTCACGGCCCGCCCGGACGGTTCGGCGTGCGGGTGATCCTGCCGCGAGCCCCGGCGCGAGGGGCCCGGCCGCAGGGTCTTGGCGCACAGCCACAGCCCGAGCGGTACGAGAAGCACGGCGATCAGGAGACGGAAGACGGCCGGGCCCGGCAGCGCGAAGACCCGGATCACCGCGCCGATCACGACCCCCGGGACGGTACCGAGGACCAGGCGCCGCGCGAGCGGGCCGCGCAGCGCACCGTCCCGGCGGTAGCGCCACAGGGCCCCCGGGCCGGCGACGACGTTGAACAGGAGGTTCGTCGGAGTGACCGCCGGGCTGGGCACACCGAACACACTGAGCTGGACCGGCAGCAGGAACACCGCGCCGGAGACCCCGACGGGCGCGGTCACGACCGAGATCAGCGCGCCGACGATCACCCCGGCCGCCCACAGTTCCACGAGTACTCCCGGGTCGGTTCGAGGTCGCACGCATCCGGCCCACAGTGTGACGCAGGGCGGCCTCCGGCACGAACCCGCCGGGCCCTTCCGGCGGGTTCCGCTTCGAGGCGGTGAACCCGCCCGGGGCCGCATCGCCGTGTCGAGCCTCCTCCGGGACCGGTCGCACGAGCGGACCTGATACCGGATGCCTGATGCCTGATGCCCGATGCCCGATGCCTGACGCCGGGGGTGGGGAGCCGGGGACCGACGGCTCGCGCGGGAGGCGACGCGGCGCCGGACCGGCCGGGCACGGCGGTCAGTTGGCCAGGGCGACGCGTTCCGCGTGGGCGACCTTCACGGACGCGATGTCGGACAGCTCGCGGTTCTTCTCGAGTTCGCTGTACTCGTTGAACTCACCCTCGTCGGAGTCGGTTTCACCGGCGGCGAGGTGGGTCGCCCCGACGTAGGTCTGGCCGACGAAGTCACCGTCCTCGTTGAAGGCGTTGACCACGACGGAGTAGTTGGCGGGCCCGTCCCCCTCGTTGGTGATCCTGTAGCCGAACTCGTACGTCTTGCCGTCGTCCGTGTCGCAGTCGTTGTACGAGTAGATGTCGTCGTCGTCGCAGTACGCGTCGTCGCTGTCGTCGGTGACGAGTTCGCCCCCCGAGAGCTCGACGTGGTCCCGCACGTCGCCGTCCTCCCCGCCCAGCACCCACCAGGCGACACCGCCACCGGCGAGGAACGCCACGACGAAGGCGACGACGACGGCGAGGACGAGGGTGCGCCGTCCCGGCCCCGGGCGCCGGCCGGCCACCGGCACCGGGTCCTGGAATCCCTGGAAGGCCGGGGGAGCCTGGGGCGGTGCGGAGGGAGGCGGGGGCGCCGGTTCCGGACCCGGCGCGGGCACCGGGCCCGGAACCGGTCCTTCGGGAGTGCTGCGGTCGGACATGGCGGGGCGACTCCTCGTCGAGGCGGCGCGTGGCGTGGGCGGCACGGCCGAGTGGCCCGCCGGGGCGGGCGGAGGCGGCACCTGTCCTCGGGACGCGGTGTTCCGGGTCCTTGCTCTTCCTGTCTTCCCGCCCCCTGTGTAGCGAAGCCCGCCCCGCCCGGCAAGGGCGGTGGACCGCGGACGTGGTCGGGCGGAGATCCGGGCAGCACGTTGCACGCAAACGTGTTCGACATTACGGTCCTCGGTGATCAACGGCCGGTCCCGGTGCGGCCGTCCGGGCTCGGAAGGTGCACGAGGCGCATGCGGCAGCCGGCCACCCGGACCATCCGCAACCCGGTCCTGCCGGGCTCGCACCCGGACCCGTCCGTGCTGCGCGTGGGCGACGACTTCTACCTGGCGACCTCGACGTTCGAATGGCACCCGGGCGTACGGCTGCACCACTCCCGTGACCTGGTGAACTGGCGGCCGCTGGGCGGGGCACTGGACACCCCCCGCCTCCTCGACCTCACCGGCTGCCCGGACTCCGGCGGGGTGTGGGCGCCGAACCTCACCTACGCGGACGGCCTGTTCCACCTGGTCTACAGCAACGTCTCCACCTATGCGGGAGGCTTCACCGACAGCCCCAACTTCGTCACCACGGCGCCGCGGATCGACGGCCCCTGGTCCGATCCCGTACCGCTGCACGCGCGGGGCTTCGACGCGTCCCTCTTCCACGACGGGCCCGACAGCCTGCTGCTGAACCTGGTCCACGACTGGCGGCCGGGCCACGGCGGTTCGGCCGGTCTGGAGGCGACCCGGTACGACCGGTCCGCACGCCGTCCGGTGGGGGACCCGGTGCGGATCGTGCTGCCGCCGCAGGCGGGCTGGATCGAAGGCCCCAACCTCCTCCGGCACGCCGGCCGGTACTACCTGCTGACCGCGGACGGCGGCACGGGCTACGAGCACCAGGTCACCGTCGCCCGCTCCCGCACCCTGACCGGCCCCTTCGAACGCGACCCGCACGGGCCGCTGCTCACGGCCCGCCACCACCCGGACCTGGCCCTGCAGAAAGCCGGCCACGGCAGTCTCGTCGAGACCGGCGAGGGCCAGTGGTACCTGGCCTACCTCGTCGCCCGGCCGGAGGGCCGCCGGGGCCCGTGCGTGCTCGGCCGCGAGACCGCCCTGGCGCCCGTCACCTGGACCGACGACGGCTGGCCGCGCGTCCCCACCGGTCTGCCCGCCCTGGAGGTCCCCGCCCCCCGTCCGGCCGTCGGGGACGCCGCCGCCGGCAAGGAGGCGATGCGGACGGGGACGGACGGGACCGGGGAGGCCGACGGTTTCGACCGGCCGGTCCTGGGGCCCGAGTGGTCCACGCTGCGGCGTCCCGCGACCCCCGACTGGATCTCCCTCACGGCCCGTCCCTCCCATCTGCGGCTGCACGGCGGCCGTTCACCGCAGAGCCTGACCGGCCCCAGTCTGGTGGGCCGCCGGGTGACGTCCCCGGAGGGCGCCTTCGAGGCGACGATGGAGTACGAGCCGCGGTCCTTCCAGCACCTGGCCGGGATCACCGCGTACTACAACACGCGCAACTGGTACTTCCTGCACGTCACGGCGGACGACGAGGGGCGGGCGGTCCTGCGCGTGGCGGGCTGCGACCGCGGCGTGCTGAGCGTGGACGAGGCCGGCGGGACGCCTCTCGACGGGACCCGCCGCCTGCGGCTCGGGCTCGATCTCCGAGGACCGGTCCTGCGTTTCCGCCACGCCACCGACGACGTCTGGCGCCCGATCGGCCCGCCCCTCGACGCCACCGTCCTCTCCGACGAGCACGCCGAGGAGTTCGAGAACGGGCAGATCAGGTCCCTCGGCTTCACCGGCGCCTTCGTCGGCCTGTGGTCCTGGGACCTCACCGGAGGCGGCCTGCCCGCCGACTTCGACGAGGCGACCTGGCACGCGCACCGCTGACACCACACCGCGAAGCACCGCCACCGCTCCCACCCGGGGCGAGGGCGGGCGAGGAGAGGGGACGGCGCCGGTGAACGCCCCGCCCCGCGAGGCACGTTCCCGATGCCACGACCCCCCGAGGAGCCGTTCGGGGCGGCCCGGGGGCGGGAGCAGCCGGCCGGACCGCTCTCACCGCCCGGGACCGGCGGTGTTCGCCGACGGGGCCCCACTTGCTCGTTCCTGCTCGGTTCGGCGCCGGTTCGAGCATCTATTGACATGAGCGTGTCGACACCGTCACAGTCGTCCCCACCAGTGATGCCCGGTCGCGGATCCGAGGAGCTCTGCCATGCTCGAAATCCCCGCAGTATCACGCCGCCTGCTCCTGGGAGGCGCTCTGGCCACCGGTGCGGTGATGGCCGGTGCCGGTGCCGGTGCCGCGCACGCGGCGCCCGCCGACCCGGCCGCGGCGCTGCCGGTCGCCTCACCCCGGCGCGCCCGGGGGCAGAAGACGATGACCGGTGTCCCCTTCGCCGTCCACGAGACCGTCCGCGTCGGCCTGATCGGACTCGGCAACCGCGGGTCGGGCATGGGCGAGGGCTGGGCCGCCGTGCCCGGCTGCCGGGTCACGGCCGTCTGCGACACACGCGCGAACCGCGCGAAGAACCTGGCGGACCGCCTGGCCGCCCGGGGCGAGCCGCGCCCCGCCGAGTACGGCGGTTCCGACGACGCGTACGCGCAGATGCTGCGGCGTGACGACATCGACCTCGTCTACATCGCCACACCCTGGGAGTTCCACCACCGGCAGGGCAAGGACGCACTGCTCGCCGGAAAGCACGTCATCGTCGAACTCCCCGTCGCGACCGAACTCGACGAACTCTGGGACCTCGTCGACACCTCCGAGCGCACCCGCCGGCACCTGCTGCTCGCGGAGAACTGCTCCTACGGCCGCAACGAACTGGCGATGCTGAAGATGGCGCACGACGGATTGTTCGGCGACGTCACCAACGGCCACGGCGGTTACCTGCACGACCTGCGGTCCCTGCTGTTCTCCGACACGTACTACACCGACGCCTGGCGCCGGCTGTGGCACACCCGCAGCACCGCGTCCTTCTACGCGATGCACGGCCTCGCACCGGTCGCCGCCGCCATGGACATCAACCGCGGCGACCGCATGACCGCGCTGCGGGCCACCGCCACCGCGCCCAAGGGCCTCGCCGACTACCGGGAGCGGTTCGTCGACAGGTCCCACCCCTCGTGGAAGGAGACCTACATCAACGGTGACCTGGTCACCTGTCTGATCGACACCGCCAAGGGCCGCGTGATCAGGGCCGAGCACGACGTCAGCTCGCCCCGGCCGTACAGCAGGATCAACAGCCTCGCCGGAAGCCGCGGCATCTTCGAGGACTACGCGGGAACGTCGTCGACCGGCGGACGGATCTACGTCGAGCCCGACCACGGCGGTCACTCCTGGCGCGACTTCGACGCGTACCGCAAGGAGTTCGACCACTGGCTGTGGAAGAAGATCGGTGACGACGCGGCCAACAACGGCGGCCACGGCGGCATGGACTACGTGCTGCAGTGGCGCACCGTCCAGCTGATGCGGGCCGGCCTCGTGCCCGACATCGACGTCTACGACTCCGCGACCTGGTGCGCGCCGATACCGCTGAGTGTCATGTCCCTCGCCGCGGGCGGCCGCCCGGTGGAGGTCCCCGACTTCACCCGCGGTTCCTGGGTGAACCTGCGCACGGGCCTGGACTCCCGTGAATCGAGCATGCCGCCCGTCGCCTGAGCGCCGTCTCCCGGTCGACCGACAGAAGGAGCAGCCAGTGGGAACCGCCCGATGGATCAGACCCCTCGGAGCCGTGGCGGTGGCAGCGGCGATGACGCTCGTCCCCGCGCCCGCCGCGACCGCCGCCGGGCCCCCGCCCGGCTCCGCGGCCGCACGGACCGAGGTGTCGATCTCCTCCGTCGACCTCGACGGCCCCGCCGTCTCGACGGTGGAGGTCACCGTGAAGAACACGGGACCACAACGGATGCGGTCGCTGAAGGTGGCGTTCTCGGGACCGGCCGGCTGGGCCGTCCAGCCGGCCCTCGTCGACGTCCCCGGAACGTTCGCGGCCGGTGCCGCCGCCACCGCGGAGTTCCGGATCCAGGTACCGGAGAAGCGGCGGGGGTTCACGCTGCGGACGTTCACCGCCACGGCCACCTATGCCGGCGGTGACGGCGGGGGTTCGGCGAGCGGCACCCGGACCCAGGCCTCCGGGACCCCGCTCGCGAACCTCGCGGCCGCCTACAACAACGTGGGCATCACCGACGAGAGCGATACCGGGCCGGGCGACTACGACGGCGAGGGGAACAGCTTCTCCGCGCAGCGGCTCGCCGCCGCCGGGCTGACGCCGGGCGGCCGGGTCCGAGCCCTGGGAGCCGAGCTGACCTGGCCGGACGTGGCCCCCGGCACCAAGGACAACGTCTCCGGCGCCGGCCAGGCGATCGCATTGAGCGGCAAGGGCGGCGCACTGGTCCTCCTCGGCTCCGGTGTGACCGGCGGAGCCACCGGGACGGTCACGGTGTACTACACCGACGGCACCAGCACCAGCGGCTCGTTCGGCTTCCCCAACTGGTCCTTCGACCCGGCCGACGCCCACGGTGCGACGCTGGTGGCCTCCTCCGACGGCCGCAACCGGCAGGACGGTTACGGGAACCAGGGCATCGCCTACCGGGTCTTCGCCCACTCCGTCGCGCTGGACGCCGCGAAGCAGGTCGAGTTCGTGGTGCTGCCGGCCAACGGGAACGTCCATGTCTTCGACATGGCCATCGCCCCCTGACCACGGGGGACCCGACCGGGTGCACGGGCGGCCCGCCCGTGCACCCCGTCACCGCCCGTGCACCCGGTCAGACGGCGTGCACCTTGATCCCCGCCTCGGTGAGCCGGGCCGCCGTTTCGGCGGGCAGCGCGGAGTCGGTCACCAGGACGTCGACTCGCTCCAGTCCGCAGATCCTCGCGAAGGCCCGCCGGCCCATCTTCGAGGCATCGGTGACCACGATCACCCGGCGCGCCCGTTCGGCGAACAGGCGGCTGATGCTGGCCTCGTCCTCCTGATGGGTCATCAGCCCCCACTGAGGGTCGACGCCGTCGACCCCGAGGACGGCGA
>NZ_LIRG01000380.1 GCF_001419695.1 Streptomyces prasinopilosus | reverse complement strand
GGCATGCATCGGGTCGGCCGCTGTCACGGGGGGCGACCGGCCGACCCGATGCATGCCGGGGGTCCCGCACGCCGGGGCTACTCGAGGTAGGCGAGGCCGGGGTGGACGGCGGTGTAGCCGTCGACGAGGCGGCGGGCCACGGTCACGGAGTCGACGAGCGGGTGCAGCGCGAACGCCTTGACCGCGTGCGCGCGGGAGCCGGACCCGGCGGCGCGGAGCACCTCGCGCTCGACCGCCTTGACCGCGCAGACCAGGCCGGTGGCGTGGTCCGGCAGCGGATCGACGGAGACGGGGTGCGCCCCCTGGGCGTCGACCAGGCAGGGGACCTCGATGACCGCGTCCCGGTCCAGCGGCGAGAGGGTGCCGCGGTTGCGGACGTTGAGGATCAGGGTGGTGCGTTCGTCGCGGGCGACCGCCCGCATCAGGGCGAGGGCCACCTCCTCGTAGCCGCCCGACAGGTCGTCCTCGTCGCGGTCGCCGGCCCCGGCGGTCTCGCGGTTCTCGGCCATGTAGGTGGCCTCGCGTTCGGCGCGGGTGCGGTCCCAGGCGGCGAGGGCGGGGGTGCTCGGGTCGCCCGCCTGCGCGTAGAAGCGGGCCTGCTGGTCGTGGAGGAAGGCGCCGCGGGTCTTCCCTGCCTCCTGGTAGGCGCGTACGGCCTCCCGGTTGAAGTAGTAGTAGTGCAGGTACTCGTTGGGGACGGCGCCGAGGGACCGGAGCCAGTCCGCGCCGAAGAGCCGGCCCTCCTCGAAGGAGCCGAGCAGGGCCGGGTCGGCGAGCAGGCGCGGGAGTTCGTCACGGCCCTTGACGTACAGGCCGCGCACCCAGCCGAGGTGGTTGAGGCCGACGTAGTCGGTCCACGCCTCCCGCGGGTCCGCGCCGAGGACCCGGGCGATGCGGCGGCCGAGGCCGACCGGGGAGTCGCAGATGCCGATGACCCGGTCGCCGAGGTGGCGGGACATGGCCTCGGTGACCAGGCCGGCCGGGTTGGTGAAGTTGATGACCCAGGCGTCGGGGGCGAGCCGGGCCACCCGGCGGGCGATGTCCACGGCGACGGGGACGGTCCGCAGCCCGTAGGCGATGCCGCCCGCGCCGACCGTCTCCTGCCCGAGGACACCCTCGGCGAGCGCGATCCGCTCGTCGTTCGCCCGGCCCTCGAGGCCGCCGACGCGGATCGCGGAGAAGACGAAGTCGGCGCCGCGCAGGGCGTCGTCCAGGTCGGTGGTGGTGCTCACCTCGGGTGCGTCGGGCACCCCGGCCGCCTGGTCGGCCAGGACACGGGCGATCGCCCGCAGTCGGCGCTCGTCCACATCGTGGAGGACGACCCGCGTCACCCGTCCCTCCGCGTGGTCCCTAAGGAGCGCGCCGTACACCAGCGGGACCCGGAATCCCCCGCCGCCCAGAATCGTCAGTCTCACGTCCGCACCCTTCCCGCCGCGGCGGCGCCGGCGCCGGCCGGTCCGGTCCTCCACCACGTCACTGCCCTCGATACTGCCCCCGATCATGGTGCCGCGGCCGGGGGCGGGGCCCGTCCGGCCGGGGACGCTCCCCGCCGGCGGGCCTCCGCACCGGGCGCCGGTGAGGGCCCGGGGCCGGGCGGCGGGACGCGCCCGGTGCGTGGTCGAACGGAAGGCCGTACGCGGCACCCGGGCACCGGCGGGCGCCGCCCGGCGCGGCCGGGCACGGGGCCGTTGCCCCCCTTCGCGTCACTTCACGAGGTGAACCCTCCTCCCGCGCGAGGACTTTCTCGGTTGCACCTCTTGACGGCCCCGGGGCCGCGGAGCACATTGGCGACACCCTGAGAGCGCTCTCACAGTCGATGAGCGGGGCTCTCGGGCACTCCCCCGCACCCGGTCCCGGACCCGGATCCGCGCCTGGATCCGCCCTGGACCGGCCCGTGCGTCCGCACTCGTCTCCGAGAGGCATCCCCACATGAGTGAACCCTCCGGCACCCCCCGCAGACCCCGCGCCCCGCGCGGATCCCGCCCGCTGCGGCGGGCGCTGCTGGCCGCCGTCGGCACGCTCGGGCTCGCGCTCGCGGCCTCCACCGTCGCCCTGCCGTCCGCGAGCGCCTCCGCCCCGGCACCCCCGTCGGGCTGGAACCAGGTCTTCGTCGACGACTTCAACGGCGCCGCGGGCAGCGGCCTCAACACCTCGAACTGGCGGTACGCGACCGGCAAGGGGTATCCGGGCGGCCCCGCCAACTGGGGCACCGGTGAGATCGAGACGATGACGTCGAACCCGGAGAACGTCTCCCTCGACGGCAACGGCAACCTCCGCATCACCCCGCGCCGGGACGCCTCCGGGAACTGGACCTCCGGGCGTGTCGAGACCAACCGTTCCGACTTCCAGCCGCCGGCCGGCGGCACCCTGCGCGTCGAGAGCCGCATCCAGGTGCCGAACGTGACCGGTGCCGCCGCCAAGGGCTACTGGCCGGCGTTCTGGATGCTGGGCGCGCCGTACCGGGGCAACTACTGGAACTGGCCGGCCGTCGGCGAGCTGGACATCATGGAGAACACGCAGGGCAACAACACCGTCTTCGCCACGATGCACTGCGGCACCGCCCCCGGCGGACCGTGCAACGAGAACAGCGGCATCGGGGGTTCGACCACCTGTCAGGGCACGACCTGTCAGGCCGGCTTCCACACCTACCGGCTGGAGTGGGACCGCTCGACGAGCGTGGAGGAGATCCGCTTCTCCCTCGACGGCACCACCTTCCACACCGTGCGGGAGAACCAGGTCGACGCGACGACCTGGGCGAACGCCACCGACCACGGCTTCTTCGTCATCCTCAACGTGGCGATGGGCGGCGGCTTCCCCGACGCCTTCGGCGGCGGCCCGGACGCGGGTACGCAGCCCGGCCACTCGATGCTCGTCGACTACGTCCAGGTGCTGAGTTCGGGCGGCGGTGGCACCACTCCCCCGCCGACCGGCAACCGCGACGCGTACGGCACCATCCAGGCCGAGTCCTTCGACGCCCAGTCCGGCGCGATCACGGAGGCCACCTCCGACTCCGGCGGCGGCCGGAACGTGGGCGCCCTGGCCAACGGTGACTGGCTGCAGTTCAAGGGCGTCGACTTCGGCACCCCCGCGGCCAGGCAGTTCTCGGCCCGGGTGGCGAGCGGCGCGCCCGCCGGGGTCAGCGGTCTGGTCGAGGTGCGCCTGGACAGCCGCGGCAACGCCCCCGTCGGGAGCTTCTCGGTGGGCGGCACGGGCGGCTGGCAGTCGTGGCGGACCGTCCCGGCGAACATCGCGTCCGTGACGGGCACGCACGACGTGTACCTGACGTTCACGAGCGGCCAGCCGCAGGACTTCGTGAACGTCAACTGGTTCACGTTCGGCCGCTGACCGCCGCCCGGCCCGGGAGACCGCCCGCCCCCGGACCGGACCACCGGCTTCCCGGCCGGCCGAAGGGGCCCCGCGCACGCGTGGGGCCCCTTCGGCCCTGTCCGCGACCCGTCGTTTCCCGGGCACCCGCGCCACGGGACCGCCTCCCGCCAATCGTCATACTTTTACTGGTAAACGTGTTACGGAGGTGAGGGTTCGGGCGGACCGGGACACCCTGTAGGGGAGAAGAGGACGGAGGGCGTCACGCCGCGGGGGCGTGCCCGGCGGGAATCCGCGGGAACGGCGGGGCAGGCCCTCGACCGCCTCCACGACGAGGAGCTGACGGGAATGACCGAGGAGACGAGCGGGGCGCCGGACAGGGAGACGCCCGGGGATCCGGCCGGCACCGGATGGCCCAATCCCCTGCGTGACCCGCGCGACCGCCGTCTCCCGCGCATCGCCGGCCCCTCCGGACTCGTCGTCTTCGGGGTCACCGGCGACCTGTCGCGCAGGAAGCTGATGCCGGCGGTGTACGACCTCGCCAACCGGGGTCTGCTGCCGCCGGGCTTCTCGCTGGTCGGTTTCGCCCGCCGGGACTGGGAGGACCAGGATTTCGCGGAGGTGGTGCACGACGCGGTCGAGGAGCACGCCCGCACCCCCTTCCGCGAGGAGGTCTGGCAGCAGCTCGCCGAGGGCATGCGGTTCGTCCCGGGCGATTTCGACGACGACACGGCGTTCGAGCGACTGCGCTCCGCCGTGGACGAGTTGGACAGATCCCGGGGCACCGGCGGCAACCACGCCTTCTACCTCTCGGTACCACCGGGGTTCTTCCCGAAGGTGGTCCAGCAGCTGAAGAAGCACGGGCTGGCCGACGCGCCCGCCGGTTCCTGGCGGCGCGCGG
>NZ_LIRG01000038.1 GCF_001419695.1 Streptomyces prasinopilosus | reverse complement strand
GACCCCGAACACGAGGGTCCGCGCGCCCGCGTCCAGCGCGGCGGTCAGCAGCTCGCCGGACCCGTACGTGGACGCCGTCAGCGGCGCGCGGACCCTCGTGTTCGGGGTCGGCGGCAGTGCCACCACGGACGGTGGCGCCGGCATGCTGGCCGCGCTGGGCGCCCGCCTCCTGAAGGCCGACGGCAAGCCGGTGGCGCCGGGCGGCGCGGGGCTCGCCGAGCTGGCCTCGGCGGACCTGTCGGGCCTCGATCCGCGCCTCGGCGAGATCACGTTCGTGCTCGCCAGCGATGTCGACAACCCGCTGACCGGCCCGAAGGGCGCCCCGGCGGTCTACGGCCCGCAGAAGGGCGCCTCCCCCAAGGACGTGCGGCGGCTGGACGAGGCGCTCGCGCACTTCGCGAAGGTGCTGGAGGAGTCGGCCGGAGCCGGGGCCGCCGGGCTCTCCGCCTCGCCCGGTGCGGGTGCGGCCGGCGGCATCGGCTACGGCGCGCTGCTCCTCGGGGCCCGGTTCCGGCCCGGTATCGAGGTCATGCTGGACGTCCTCGGCTTCGCACCCGCGCTGGAGCGGGCCGACCTGGTGATCACCGGTGAGGGCTCGCTGGACGAGCAGACCCTGCACGGCAAGGCCCCGGCGGGGGTGGCCGCCGCGGCCCGCGCCGCCGGCAAGGAGGTCGTCGCGGTGTGCGGACGGCTCGCCCTGCCCCCGCAGGCACTGGGACGGGCGGGGATCCGGCGGGCGTACGCGCTGACCGACCTCGAGCCGGACGTGGCGACGTGCGTCGCGCAGGCGGGTCCGCTCCTGGAACGTGCCGCGGAGCGGATCGCACGCGACTTCCTGGGCTGAGCCGGCCCGCCCGCGCGCACCGGCGGGGTCCGGCCCGCCCGCGCCGGGTGCCCGTACGGCAAGGGCCCCGGACCCAACAGGGTCCGGGGCCCGGAGCACGTCGCGTCGCCTACGGCTGCGCCGCCCGTGCCTCACGACGGTTGCCGCGGAAGTTGTTCACCCGGCGGGCCGTGGCGAACAGCGGGATCACCGCGCCCATCACCAGCTGCAGCGCGCAGCCGGTCTGCAGGAGCAGCTGGCCGCTCGGGGCGTCGAAGGCCCAGGCCGCCAGCAGGCCCATGGCCAGCACGATCCAGGAGAGCATCGCCACCGCGAGGGGGCCCCGCGGCTTCGGGTACTCGACCCGGCTCACCATCAGCCAGGCCGTGCCCAGGATCGCCAGGACCGTCGCCACGAACGGCAGCTCCAGCAGCACGATCGAGACGATGGTCAGCGCCCCGAACGGTGACGGCATGCCCTGGAAGGTGCCGTCCTTGACGGTGACGCAGGAGAACCGCGCGAGTCTCAGCACCACCGCCAGCAGCACCACGATCGCCCCGACCGCGGCCACCCTCTGGTGCGCGTCGTCCGCGACCATGCCGTACACGAGGACGAAGTACGCCGGGGCCAGACCGAAGCTGATCAGGTCCGAGAGGTTGTCGAGCTCCGCCCCCATGGGGGAGGAGCGCAGCTTGCGGGCCACCAGGCCGTCGAAGAGGTCGAAGACCGCCGCGCACAGCATGAGGATGACGGCGGTGGCCGCGCTGTGGCGGGCCATCCCGCTCTCCTGGCTGCCCGTGAGGTGCGGGATCAGGATGCCGGTGGTGGTGAAGTACACCGCCATGAAGCCACAGGTCGCGTTGCCGAGCGTGAGGGTGTCCGCTATCGACAGACGGAGTGAGAGGGGCATCTCCTCCTCGTCGTCCGCCTCGTCGGCGCCGGGCACCCAGCCGGTCCGCGTTTTCTCCGGATCAATCACGGTCAATGCGAGTCACCCCAGCCACGGTCTTCTGGCCCACCTCGACGTCGATCTCCACGCCCTCGGGCAGGTAGAGGTCGACGCGCGAGCCGAACCGGATGAGACCGATCCGCTCGCCCTGCTCGACCTTGGTGCCCTCGGGGAGGTAGGGGACGATGCGGCGGGCCACCGCACCGGCGATCTGGATCATCTCGATGTCACCGAGCTCGGTGTCGAAGTGCCAGACGACCCGCTCGTTGTTCTCGCTCTCCTTGTTGAAGGCGGGAACGAAGCCACCGGGGACGTGCTCGACCGACGTCACCGTGCCGGCCAGCGGGGCGCGGTTGACGTGGACGTTGAGCGGGCTCATGAAGATCGCGACGCGGGTCCGGCCGTCCTTCCACGGCATGATGCTCTGCACCACGCCGTCGGCGGGCGAGATGACCCGGCCCCGGGTGATCTCGCGCTCGGGGTCGCGGAAGAACCACAGCATCCCCGCCGCGAGAGCGGTGGCGGGGACGGCTACGGCCTTGGCGGCACCCGAACGGCGGGCGCGGACCAGGCTGACGGCTGCGGTGGCGACGGTCGGCAGGAGCCACGGCGATGCTCCGCGCGCGAGGCGCACGCCGGCGAGGCTGTCGCGAGATGCAGAGGTTTTGCTGTGGGGCATGGATGACCTTCGTAGCGGATAGTGCCGCGCATGGACAGGGGGACGGCGGCTTTCCGGCGATCGTAGCGGCTCCGGCCGACAACTGGGTAAGCCAGGAAGTCGAGTCGGTGTCCGGGGGGTGCTGACGGGGGACGATCCTCTATTCCCAGAAAACACCCCGTATCCGGACATTCATCCCTGGAATCGATACTCTTCGAGCAGTCTGCGGCCGATGATCATTTTCTGGATCTCCGCCGTGCCTTCGCCGATCAGCAGCATCGGCGCCTCGCGGTAGAGCCGCTCGATCTCGTACTCCTTGGAGAAGCCGTAGCCGCCGTGGATCCGGAAGGCGTCCTCGACGACCTCCTTGCAGTACTCGGAGGCGAGGTACTTCGCCATCCCCGCTTCAAGGTCGTTTCGTTCTCCGGAATCCTTTTTGCGCGCAGCGTTCACCATCATCGCATGAGCGGCCTCCACCTTGGTAGCCATCTCCGCGAGCTTGAACTGAATGGCCTGGTGCTGGGCGATCTGCCTGCCGAACGTGTGCCGCTGCTGGGCGTACCGGACCCCTAGTTCGAAGGCGCGCTGGGCGACCCCGCAGCCCCGTGCCGCCACATTGACGCGGCCGACCTCCACCCCGTCCATCATTTGGTAAAAACCGCGGCCGGTGACCCCGCCGAGCACGCGGTCCGCCGGAACGCGCAGTCCGTCCATGATGAGCTCGGTGGTGTCGACGCCCTTGTAGCCCATCTTGTCGATCTTGCCGGGGATGGTCAGACCGGGCCGCACCTCGCCGAATCCGGGCTCCTTCTCCACCAGGAAGGTCGTCATCGACTTGTGGGGCGCCGTGCCCTCCGGGTGTCCTTCGTCACTCCGCACCAGAACGGCCACCAGGGACGAGGTGCCGCCGTTCGTCAGCCACATCTTCTGGCCGTTCAGGACGTACGCGTCGCCGTCCTTCACCGCCTTCGACGAGATCGCCGACACGTCGGAGCCCAGCGCCGGCTCCGACATGGAGAACGCGCCCCGGACGTCGCCGGCCGCCATGCGCGGCAGGAAGTGGTCCTTCTGCTCCTGCGTGCCGTGCTGCTTGAGCATGTACGCCACGATGAAGTGGGTGTTGATGATGCCGGACACCGACATCCAGCCGCGGGCGATCTCCTCCACGCACAGCGCGTAGGTGAGGAGCGACTCGCCCAGCCCCCCGTACTCCTCGGGGATCATCAGACCGAACAGGCCGAGCTCCTTCAGGCCGTCGACGATCTGCTGCGGGTACTCGTCGCGGTGCTCCAGCCCGGTCGCGACCGGGATGATCTCCTTGTCCACGAAGTCGCGGACGGTGGACAGGATCTCCCGCTGGACGTCCGTCAGGCCGGCCGTCTGGGCGAGTCGCGCCATGGTCACTTCTCCTGCTCTCGCTTCGGGGTGTCCAGCGGTTCCGGGCGGCCGGGCTGCTCGCCGCCGCGCTCCTCGACGTACGTCCCGGTGGGCACCATCACCTTGCGGCGGAAGACGCAGACCAGGGTGCCGTCCTGCTTGTACCCCCTGGTCTCGACGTGGACGATGCCGCGGTCGTCCTTCGACTTCGACGGCCGCTTGTCGAGCACGGTCGTCTCGCCGTAGAGCGTGTCGCCGTGGAAGGTCGGCGCCACGTGCTTCAGCGACTCGATCTCCAGGTTGGCGATCGCCTTGCCGGAGACGTCCGGCACCGACATGCCGAGCAGCAGGGAGTAGACGTAGTTCCCGACGACGACGTTCTTGCCGAAGTCCGTCGTCCTCTCCGCGTAGTTGGTGTCCATGTGGAGGGGGTGGTGGTTCATGGTGAGGAGGCAGAAGAGGTGGTCGTCGTACTCCGTGACCGTCTTCCCGGGCCAGTGCTTGTAGACCGCGCCGACCTCGAACTCCTCGTAGGTGCGTCCGAACTGCATCGTGCTCAGGCCTCCGGGATCTCGAACTTCGACGTGCGCCGCATGCCGGCCGCGCGTCCCTTGCCGGAGACGACCAGGGCCATCTTGCGGCTGGCCTCGTCGATCATCTCGTCGCCGAGCATCGCGGAGCCCTTCTTGCCGCCCGCCTCGGACGTGTAGTAGTCGTACGCGTCCAGGATCAGCTCGGCGTGGTCGTAGTCCTCCTGGGAGGGCGAGAAGATCTCGTTGGACGCCTCGACCTGGCCCGGGTGGAGCACCCACTTGCCGTCGAAGCCGAGGGCGGCGGCGCGGCGGGCGACCTCGCGGTAGCCGTCGACGTTGCGGATCTGCAGGTAGGGGCCGTCGATCGCCTGGAGGTTGTTGGCGCGGGCGGCCATCAGGATCTTCATCAGGATGTAGTGGTAGGCGTCCGCCGGGTAGCCGGGCGGCTGCTCGCCCACGACCAGCGACTTCATGTTGATCGACGCCATGAAGTCGGCCGGGCCGAAGATGATCGTCTCGACGCGCGGGGAGGCCTGCGCGATCTCGTTGACGTTGTTCAGGCCCTGGGCGTTCTCGATCTGCGCCTCGATGCCGATGCGGCCGACCTCGAAGCCCATGGTCTTCTCGATCTGGGTGAGCAGCAGGTCGAGCGCGACGACCTGCCGGGCGTCCTGGACCTTCGGCAGCATGATGCAGTCGAGGTTCGGGCCGGCGCCCTCGACGACGGTCACGACGTCGCGGTACGTCCACTCGGTGGTCCAGTCGTTGACCCGCACCACGCGCGTCTTGCCGGTCCAGTCGCCCTCGTTGAGGAACTTGACGATGGTGTGCCGCGCCTCGGGCTTGGCGAGCGGCGCACAGGCGTCCTCCAGGTCGAGGAAGACCTGGTCCGCCGGCAGGCCCTGGGCCTTCTCCAGGAAGCGCGGGTTCGAGCCCGGTACCGCCAGGCAGGAGCGCCGGGGGCGAAGGCGGTCGAAGGAGGGCTGTGCGGCGGAGCCGCCCGTGGAAGGGGCGGTGGCGGACGACGGACGGGCGGTCATGCGGGGACCTCCAGGGGGTCGAGCTTGTTCGCGTTGCGGATCTCGTCGACGATACGGCCGATGATCCCGGTGATGTCGAAGTCCTTCGGGGTGAAGACCGCGGCCACTCCCGCGGCCCTGAGCTGCTCGGCGTCGGCGTGCGGGATGATCCCGCCGGCGATCACCGGGATGTCGGCCGCGCCGGCCTCGCGCAGCCGCTCCAGCACGTCCGGCACCAGCTGGGCGTGGGAGCCGGAGAGGATGGACAGCCCCACCGCGTGGACGTCCTCCGCGAGGGCGGCGTCCACGATCTGCTCCGGGGTGAGCCGGATGCCCTGGTAGACCACCTCGAACCCGGCGTCGCGGGCCCGCACGGCGATCTGCTCGGCGCCGTTGGAGTGACCGTCCAGGCCCGGCTTGCCGACCAGGAAGCGCAGCTTGCCGACGCCGAGGTCACGCGCCGTCACGTCCACCTTGCGGCGGACGCCGGCGAGGGCCGAGCCCTCCTCGGCGGGGACGGCGACCGGCGCCGAGGACACCCCGGTCGGGGCGCGGTACTCGCCGAACACCTCGCGCAGGGCGCCGGCCCACTCGCCGGTCGTGGCTCCCGCGCGGGCGCACTCCAGGGTGGCCTCCATCAGGTTGCCGTCGCCCCTCGCGGCCTCCTTCAGCGCCTCCAGCGCCTTGCAGGGGCGCGGGTGGTTGAACGGCGGCTGGTAGCGGGTGTCGCGCCAGCGGGCCAGCGCCTCGACCACCCGCGCCTCGACGGCCGGGTCGACGGTCTGGATCGCGGTGTCGAGGTCGGCGGTCAGCGGGTTCGGCTCGGTGCCCTCGAAGGCGTTGACACCGATGATCTTCTCCTCGCCCGACTCGATCCGGGCCCGGCGCGCGGCGTGCGAGGAGACCAGCTGCGACTTGAGGTAGCCGGACTCGACGGCGGCCATCACGCCGCCCATCTCCTCGATCCGCCCCATCTCGGCCAGCGACGCCGTCACCAGCTCGTCCACCTTGGCCTCGACCACCTTGGAGCCCTCGAAGAGGTCCCCGTACTCCAGCAGGTCGCTCTCGTAGGCGAGCACCTGCTGGATGCGCAGCGACCACTGCTGGTCCCAGGGGCGGGGCAGGCCCAGGGCCTCGTTCCAGGCCGGCAGCTGGACGGCGCGCGCGCGGGCGTCCTTGGAGAGGGTCACGGCCAGCATCTCCAGCACGATCCGCTGGACGTTGTTCTCCGGCTGCGCCTCGGTCAGCCCGAGGGAGTTGACCTGGACGCCGTAGCGGAAGCGGCGGTGCTTGGGGTTCTCGATGCCGTACCGCTCGTGCGTGATCCGGTCCCAGATGCGGCCGAAGGCGCGCATCTTGCACATCTCCTCGACGAAGCGGACGCCCGCGTTCACGAAGAACGAGATGCGGCCGACGACGTCGCCCATGCGCTCCGGCGGCACCTGGCCCGAGTCGCGCACGGCGTCGAGGACCGAGACCGCCGTGGACATCGCGTACGCGATCTCCTGGACCGGCGTGGCGCCCGCCTCCTGCAGGTGGTAGCTGCAGATGTTGATCGGGTTCCACTTCGGCAGGTGGGAGACCGTGTACGCGATCATGTCCGTCGTCAGGCGCAGGCTCGGTCCCGGCGGGAACACGTGCGTGCCGCGGGACAGGTACTCCTTGACGATGTCGTTCTGGGTCGTCCCCTGGAGCTTGGTGAGGTCCGCGCCCTGCTCCTCGGCGACGACCTGGTAGAGCGCCAGCAGCCACATGGCGGTGGCGTTGATCGTCATCGAGGTGTTCATCTGCTCCAGGGGGATGTCCTGGAACAGCCTGCGCATGTCGCCGATGTGCGAGACCGGCACCCCGACCCGGCCGACCTCACCGCGGGCGAGGACGTGGTCGGGGTCGTAGCCGGTCTGCGTCGGCAGGTCGAACGCCACCGACAGACCGGTCTGGCCCTTGGCGAGGTTGCGCCGGTACAACTCGTTCGACGCCTCGGCCGTGGAGTGGCCGGCGTAGGTCCGCATGAGCCACGGACGGTCCTTCTGACGCTCTGTCATGCGACGGCCCTCAGACGTTCCGGAAGCGGTTGATGGCGTCGATGTGCCGGGCGCGCTTCTCCCGGTCGCGCACGCCCAGGCCCTCCTCGGGCGCCATGCACAGCACGCCGACCTTGCCCTGGTGCAGGTTGCGGTGCACGTCGTAGGCGGCCTGGCCGGTGTCCTCCAGGGCGTACGTCTTCGAGAGCGTCGGGTGGATCCTGCCCTTGGCGATGAGGCGGTTGGCCTCCCAGGCCTCGCGGTAGTTGGCGAAGTGGGAGCCGATGATGCGCTTCAGGGACATCCACAGGTAGCGGTTGTCGTACTCGTGCATGTAGCCCGAGGTCGAGGCGCAGGTGGTGATGGTGCCGCCCTTGCGGGTGACGAAGACCGAGGCGCCGAAGGTCTCGCGGCCGGGGTGCTCGAAGACGATGTCGATGTCCTCGCCGCCGGTGAGTTCGCGGATGCGCTTGCCGAAGCGCTTCCACTCCTTGGGGTCCTGGGTGTTCTCGTCCTTCCAGAACCTGTAGTCCTCGGCGTTGCGGTCGATGATCGCCTCGGCGCCCATCGACCGGCAGATGTCCGCCTTCTGGTCGCTGGAGACGACGCAGATCGGGTTGGCGCCGCCGGCCAGCGCGAACTGGGTGGCGTAGGAGCCCAGTCCGCCGCTGGCGCCCCAGATGAGCACGTTGTCGCCCTGCTTCATGCCGGCGCCGTTGCGGGAGACCAGCTGCCGGTAGGCGGTGGAGTTGACCAGGCCGGGGGCGGCGGCCTCCTCCCAGCTGAGGTGGTCCGGCTTGGGCATCAGCTGGTTGGACTTCACCAGGGCGATCTCCGCCAGGCCGCCGAAGTTGGTCTCGAAGCCCCAGATCCGCTGCTCGGGGTCGAGCATGGTGTCGTTGTGGCCGTCGGACGACTCCAGTTCGACGGAGAGGCAGTGGGCGACGACCTCGTCGCCGGGGCGCCAGGCGTTGACGCCGGGGCCGGTGCGCAGCACGACGCCCGCGAGGTCCGAGCCGATGATGTGGTACGGCAGGTCGTGGCGCTTGGTGAGTTCGCTGAGCCGGCCGTAGCGCTCCAGGAAGCCGAACGTCGACAGCGGCTCGAAGATCGAGGTCCACACCGAGTTGTAGTTGACCGAGGAGGCCATGACGGCCACCAGGGCCTCGCCAGGGCCGAGTTCGGGCACGGGCACGTCGTCGAGGTGGATCGACTTGCGGGGGTCCTTGTCGCGGGTGGCGAGCCCGGAGAACATCTCCGTCTCGTCCTTGTGCACGGTGATCGCACGGTACGACTCGGGCAGCGGGAGGGCGGCGAAGTCCTCCGACGTGGAGTCGGGCGACTGGATCGCGGCCAGGATGTCCTTGACGGTCACGGTGTTGCCTCCGGCGGTGAGCACCCTGAGGGAGGGGTGCTGGGGGTTACGTCGGTGCTGCTGAGGGTTCGAGGGGATGCCGTCGGTCCGGCGGGGGTGGTGCTTCGGCAGCGCTTTGTGGCGCGGGAGGGTGCCTGTGACGCAGGCGTCCGGGCGGGCAGGCCTGCCGGCTTGCTGGGACAGCCGGCGCACGAAGGGTCTCTGCGCGCCGGCCGCCCGGACTCCTTCAACGTATGGCACGCCGTGACAGCACGCAAGGCACTGGGTGCCATGAATCGATCTCAGATGAAATCTTTACGCGACAGATGAGCGATGATCGATCGAACGGCGTCCCGGGAGGGCGTGAAAAGGGGTCCTGACATGGCAAAACGGCCACCCCGTGGGGTGGCCGTCGTCACAGCGGGGAGGACTGTCCGGCGCCTGCCCGGCGCCCCCTGCGCGGTCCCGCGGTGCTCCTCAGTGGTCCTTCAGGGCCCGCTCGATGGTCCGCATCACCTCGTCCAGCGGGGCGTCGGTGCGGGCGACCGCCACCAGCACCTCGCCCCGGTCGGACACCGAGGCGGCCGGCGGTTTCGGCGGCGCCGTGCGGCGGCCCGCCATGATCCCGTTCCCGAAGGTCTTGCGGACGATCGAGAAGGCGTGGTCGAGCTCCGCCTCCACGTCGCCCCGGCCGTCCGCCCGGAGCCAGCGCCGCAGCACGTGGTTGTGCGCGGTGACCACGGCGGACGCGGCGACCTCCGCCAGCAGCGGGTCGTCGCCGGCGTCCTCCTCGTGCGCGTGCTCGTCGAAGTGGCCGAGCAGGTAGCGGGTGAAGAGGCGCTCGTAGCGGGCCACCGACGCGATCTCCGCCTCCCGCAGGGTGGGCACCTCGCGGGTCAGTCGGTAGCGGGCGACCGAGATCTCCGGCCGCGCCGCGTACATCCGCATGACCTCTTTGATGCCGCGGCACACCGTGTCGAGGGGATGCTCGTGCGCCGGCGCCGCGTTGAGCACCGCCTCGGCACGCACCAGCGTGTCGTCGTGGTCGGGGAAGATCGCCTCCTCCTTGGACCGGAAGTGCCGGAAGAAGGTGCGGCGGGCGACCCCGGCCGCGGCGGCGATCTCGTCGACGGTGGTGGCCTCGTACCCCTTGGTCGCGAACAGCTCCATCGCGGCGGCCGCCAGTTCCCGGCGCATCTTCAGCCGCTGGGCGGCGGCGCGACTGCCTGCGGCGCGTTCCGGCGGCTCGGTCGTGGCGGGTGTGCGGGAGGACTTGGCGGACTGGGGCATGCCCCGAACGTACTGCATCCGCGCAGTTCGCCGCGCCGGACCGGGCGCTCCCCGGCCCTCGGGGGGCGGGGGAGCGCCACGGCCGGCGGGCGGCGGGAACCGGCCGGGTTCCAGCAGCCCGCCCCACTGGCCGTCGCCGCGGTACCAGTCGTCCAGGCGGTGCGGCGGCTCAGCGCTTGGCATATTCGCGGAAGCCCCGGCCGGTCTTGCGGCCGAGGCAGCCCGCGGCCACCAGGTGCTCCAGCAGCGGCGCCGGGGCGAGCCCGGGGTCGCGGAACTCGCGGTGCAGGACCTTCTCGATCGCGAGCGAGACGTCCAGCCCGACGACGTCCAGCAGCTCGAACGGGCCCATCGGGTAGCCGCCGCCCAGCTTCATCGCGGCGTCGATGTCGTCGAGGCTCGCGTAGTGCTCCTGCACCATCTTGACCGCGTTGTTGAGGTACGGGAACAGCAGCGCGTTGACGATGAAACCGGCCCGGTCGCCGCAGTCCACGGGGTGCTTGCGGATCGTGCCGCAGACCTCGCGCACCGTCGCGTGCACGTCGTCCCCGGTCAGCACCGTACGGACCACCTCGACCAGCTTCATGGCGGGCGCCGGGTTGAAGAAGTGCATGCCGATCACGTCCTGCGGACGCGAGGTGGCGCGGGCGCAGGCGATCACGGGCAGCGAGGACGTGGTGGTGGCGAGCACCGCGCCCGGCTTGCAGACCTTGTCCAGCGTCCCGAACAGCTGCCGCTTGACCTCCAGGTCCTCGGCGACCGCCTCGACCGCCAGGTCCACGTCGGCGAAGTCGTCGTAGGAGCCCGTCGCCCGGACCCGGTCCAGGGTCCGGGCGGCGGCCTCGGCGGTCATCCGGCCCTTGTCGACGGAGCGCGCCAGGGACGTGCCGATCCGGGCCCTGGCCCCCTGCGCCTTCTGCTCGGTGCGGGCCGCGAGGACCACGTGGTAGCCGGCCTTGGCGAACACCTCGGCGATGCCCGAGGCCATGGTGCCCGAGCCCGCCACGCCCACCGAACGGACCGGCCGGCCCTCGGCGGGCCGGCCGCCCTCCGAGGGGGTCAGCGCGTCCCGCACGACGACGGCGCTGCCCGGCTCCTCGTACGTGTAGAAGCCGCGCCCCGCCTTGCGGCCCGTCAGACCCGCCTCGCTGAGCTGCTTCAGGATCGGGGCCGGCGCGTGCAGCCGGTCGTGGGACTCCGCGTACATGGCCTCCAGGACCGTCCGCGCGGTGTCGACGCCGATCAGGTCGAGCAGCGCCAGCGGCCCCATGGGCAGACCGCAGCCCAGCCGCATCGCGGCGTCGATGTCCTCGCGGGAGGCGTAGCGCGACTCGTACATCGAGGCGGCCTGGTTGAGGTAGCCGAACAGCAGCCCGTCGGCGACGAACCCGGGCCGGTCGCCGACCGAGACCGGTTCCTTGCCGAGGTCCAGGGCCAGCCCGGTGACCGCGGTGACGGCCGCCGGCGAGGTCAGCACCGAGGAGACGACCTCCACCAGCTTCATCGCCGGGGCGGGGTTGAAGAAGTGCAGGCCCA
>NZ_LIRG01000379.1 GCF_001419695.1 Streptomyces prasinopilosus | reverse complement strand
GTCGGACGTCTGGGCGGGCACGCCCTCCCCGGTGGAGGTCCTCGTCGCCGAGGGCCGGCCGGCCGAGGCCTACTGGCTGTCCCGCGCCGCCGGTGCCCCCGCCCACCGCACCCTCGCGCTCGCGTTCGCGGACGCCGCCTTCCACACGTCCCCGGCCAGGGCTTCCGACCTCCAGGTGCAGGCCGAGGAGCTCCTCGACGCGTTGGACGAGGGGCACCCCTGGGACGACGACCGTGACGCCTACCTGGTCCTGCTGACCGCGGCCATCCGCAGTGGCCTGTCGGCACGCTGGGCGAGCAGCTTCCTCACCGCCTTCACGTCGATGCCGGGTGTTCCCGAGCCGTGGGCGTCGGTGATGGACGAACTGGTGCACGCGGTACGGCAGTCCACGGAGATACAGCCGGGCGACCTGGGCAAGCCGGCGGCGACTCCGGTCACGGACCGGCGCGAGGAGATCGGCGACCGGGCCCGGCAGCTCGCGCTGGACCTGCCGCTGCGCACCATCAAGCTCCAGCGCGGCACGATCGTGCTGCAGACCCTCGCCGCGCCCGACGGCCGGCTCGGACGGACCCTGAAGCTGATCCAGGGCTGGGCCGAAGGGCGGATCGAGGCGGAGGAACTCGCCAAGGAGATGGAGGAGCACTACAAGCGCTCCGACGCCGCCGACCGGATCATCGACACCACCGACCGGGCCAAGCGAACGCCCAAGCAGTCCAAGAACGACATCCACTCGGCGGCCCGTGAACAGCTCCGCGCCCACATCAAGACCGTGCGGGACCTGCTGACGACGGCGCTGCGCATCGCCTCGTCCCTGCGTCCGTCCGGCGGTCGTGACATCGGCCGGGACCTGATGCGCGCGATCGCGGACGCACGTCAGGCCGAACCTCTGCCCGGTGTGGGCGGGGCCCTCCTCGCGCTGCTGCTGCGCTGGCTCGACGGCTCCTACGCCCCCGAGCCGCGCGACACGGGGTTCCGGCCGTCCGCCGAAGGCCTGCTGCACCTGCCCGAGCTGCGCTGGCACGTCCACGAGGAACAGGACGAACCCGACCTCGAGCACCCGGACGCGCTCGGGGCGCTGCTGGGTCTGCTCGGCCCGGCCGCCCCCGCCGTCGCGTTGCGGTGCCACCGGGACGCGGGCGACCTCCACCTCGCCGACCGTCTGCTCGAACGGCTCGAGCACGGGCGGATCGTCGGCGCCGCCGTGCCGGCCGCAGAGCTCGCCGAGTGGCGGCAGCGCATCGCCGACGCGGCCGTCACCTGGGGCCGTAGATGCGCTGAGGAACACCGGAGCGCCCAGTTGCTCCTCGCCCAGATCCGGGTGCAGAACCTGTTGAAGCCCGAGGAGGAGCACGGCTTCACCGCCCGGCTCCTCGACCTGGAGGGCGACGACCACGGCGACCGCTTCGGGGAGCGCTTCCGGGCCATCGCCGCCGTCGGCCGCGACCTGCGCGACCTGGAGCAGCAGCAGACCGCGAAGCTCTACCGCCAGCTCGACGCGGCTCACCTGCCCGAGGCCGAGTACGGGCGCATCCACCGGCTGCTGGACCGCGGCAAGACGGTGGCCGCCGAAGAACTCCTGTCGTTCGTCCGCCGCGGCGGGGCCCTGCCCGCTCCCGCCGAACCGGCCGGGGAGGAGCTGTCCCGCTTCCTGACGGGCGTCGCCCGTCCGGAGGCTCCCCAGTCCACCCGTCGCGGCGTCGGGGCCCGCTGGTGGGCCCAGCACTACGCGGAGGACGAGCCGCTGGTGCAGAACGCGCTCTCCGGGCTCGGCGCCTGGCAGGAACTGATCGGCGAGCGGGACCAGCGGAAGATCCGCGGTCTGGTCATGAGCGTCCTGCGCCTGCTCGGTCTGACCGTGCTCGAGGCCAACGTCGAGGAGGCCCGGTACGGCGTCACCCGGCTCAGCGTGCGCGCCGACATCACCGAGAGCACTCCCGGCTACGTCGCCGCCCTCGGTTCCCAGGCACGCCGCATGTACAAGGTCGTCGTCATCGCCGACGAACTGCGCGGCGAAGGCCCGCTGCGCCACCTTCCCGAATCGGCCATCGGCGCCAACCTGATCCTCTACCTGCAGCCCCTCGGCACGGAAGGACGCCGCCGGCTCGCGCTCGCCTCCCGCAACCGCGGCCAGCAAGCCCTGGTCGTCGACCCGGCCGTCGTCGGCTGGGTCGCCGCCCGGGCCCCGCGCTCGTTCCGGGCGACGCAGCGCGTCACCCTGCCCTGGACCGGCTACACCCCCTACACCCCGCACGTCGCGGGGCTCGTTCCGCCGGAGGTCTTCAAGGGCCGTGCCGAGGAGATGCGGGAGATCCTCCGCCCGGACGGGTCCATCTTCCTCTTCGGCGGCCGCCAGCTCGGCAAGTCGTCCCTCCTGCGGCAAGCCGTCGAGGTGTTCCAGAAGGCCGCCCCGGACCGCCACATCGCCGTCTACATGGACCTCCTCAAGGCCGACATCGGCCATGCCGAACCCCCTGAGGGCATCTGGCGGGTCCTGCTGGCCGAGCTGAAGCGCCGCGGCGTCATCGGCACGAACGTCTCCGACCGTGCCGTCGACGTCGACGTGATCGCCGACGCGGTCCAGCAGTGGATCGAGGCCGAACCCGGCCGCCGTGTCCTCCTGCTCGCGGACGAGGCCGACGCCTTCCTCACCGCCGACGCCCAGGCCGTCTACACCGGCGGCGGCCAGTCGACCTTCCGCACCGTCAAGCGGCTCCAGCGCCTGATGGAGACCACCGGCCGGTCGTTCAAGGTCGTCTTCGCCGGCCTGCACCAGGTCCAGCGCTTCAACCACCTCACCAACGTGGTCACCGCGCACGGCGGGCCGGGCATCCTCGTCGGTCCGCTCAAGCCGCAGGCCGCCGTCGGGCTCGTCGAGGAACCCCTGGCCGCCGTCGGTCTCACCTTCGAGACCCCCGACCTGGTCTGGCACATCCTCGGCGTCACCAACTACCAGGCCAACCTGGTGCAGATCTTCTGCGACCACCTCGTCGCCTACATGCAGCAGCGCGCCATGCCCGCCGACGGCCGTCACGCCCCCATCACCTGGGACGACGTCCAGGCGGTCGCGAACCTGGAGCGGGTCCGCGAACTCATCGCGGAACGCCTGCGCTACACCATCAACCTGGAGGACCGCTACCGCGTGCTCACCCTCCTGGTCGCCCTGCGCAGCCTCGAGCACGGCTACACGCACGCGTCCCGGCCGAGCGAGTTGCTGGAGGCCGCCCACGAGATCTGGGACGAGGGCTTCCCCCTCAACAGCGAACGCCAGCTGACCATCTTCCTGGACGAGATGGTCGGCCTGGGCCTGCTCATCCGGGTTCCCGGCGAGGAGCGCGCCTACGCGATGCGCAGCCCCAACGTCGTCAACATGCTGGGCACCCGCAACGAGCTCCAGAGCGAGCTGAACGACACCGAGTTCGACCTGCCCTACGACTACAACCCGCACGCCGCCCGCCGGTCCATCGGCACCTCCGGCGGCGTCCAGCGGATGAGCCCGCTCACCGAGGGCCAGTTCGGCGACATGCTCGCTCATCCCACCCGCACCGCACTCGTCCCCTGCACCCGGGCGCTCGGCGACGACCACGTCGAACGCGGACTGCGCCTGTACGGCAGCGGGTACGGCCTCGACGTCATCAGCGTCGGCCCCGGCGACAACCTCACCGAAGCGATCACCGCCAACTCACGCCGCAAGGGCTCCCGGATCCTTTTCGTGGACCTGCGCGGCCGGAACGCCGAACAGGTCGGGGAGGCCGCCGAGCGACTCGTCAAGCACACCGGCGGTACGACACACGACGCCGACGCGACTCCCGGCACGCCCCGCCGGTACGCCGTGATCCTCTGCTCGCCGGACGCCACGGCGGAAGCGGAGAAGACGGGAGCCGGCCTCGTGCTGCCCCAGCGGTGGACCGTCGACGGTGTGCGCGCCTGGCCGGAGTCGCCGTTCGGTTCCCCGCAGGAACGGCGTGGCCTCATCGAATCCACCGGGGGATGGCCCGGTCTGGTCGAGACCGCCATGCACAACGTCCGCTCCGGTATGCGGCAGAAGGAGGTCCTCCAGGGCCTGCGCGAACTCTGGGGGACCCCCGATGCCGCGACGGCCCACCTGAAGGCGGCCGGTTTCACACCGGCCGACGTCTCCCGCCTCACGGCCTGGGCCCAGTTCTACAGCGACGAGGAGTACGCGGACGGCAAGGCGGCCATGACTCCGGGCGACATCGCCGCCGCGTTCTTCGACAGCGGCGACGACGACCCCCTCGAAGCCGCCGAGCACCTCCTGAAGCGCCTCGACGGCCTGGCGGTCCTCGACCCCAACAAACCCGGGGGCGTCCGTCTCGACCCGGTCACCTTCCGGGCGCTGAAGACGATCGGGCCCGCGCAGTGAACACCGTCGGCTCCGGTGCCGTGGCCCCCGCGGCACCGGAGTCCCCCGGGTCCGGGCCGGCCGCCGCCGGACCCGGCCGACACCTCATGGACGAGGACCTCGCCCGGCTCCCGGGTCCTCGTCGGCACCTCGACATGCTCGAGGCGGACCTGCGGGCCGGCCGCAGTTGCGTCTGGTACTTCCCCGACCCCGTCGTGGAATCCGGCCGCGCCGACTTCTTCGTACGCGAGCTCACCCACCGCCTCGAGGCGGTCATCCCCGTTCCCGGCGTCGTCTCCCTCGCCGACCGCCGTGCCGGCCCGGCGTCCTTGCCCGCGCAGCGCGCACCGGTCGCCGGGCCGCACGAGCCCTGGGCAGACACCGGCCACGGGCAGGACACAGTCCTGCCCGACGACCCTTACAGCAGCCTCCTGAGCCGGCTCGCCGCGCCCAGCGGCAGCGTCCGGCCCGGCCTGGCTCCGGCCACCGCCGCGCCGACGGCGACACTGGAGGAACGCCTCGCCAAGGAACTCGGCGTCACGGGCGACCCCGTGGAAACCCTCGTCGGACAGAGCTCAGCCGGTCAAGCACCCCCTGTGATCGTCGTGCGCTGCTGGGACGAGGCCTCCCCCGAAGAGGCCGCGCGGCTCCTCCGCGTCGCCCAGGCCACCTTCCACGAAGCCGGTCTGCCCGGTCATGCACGGACGCGTTTCCTCCTGACCGCACGCGCCACCGACCTGCCCCGCGCCACCCTCGGCAGCCAGGGCCGCGCCGCCGTCCACTGGTGGTGGAAGGTATGGACCCGTCTCGACACCGAGGTCCTCATGGCGTGGCGTTCCCGCTCGGCAGTCACGGACGCCGCCGACACGCTCCTCCGCCGTGTCACCGACGCCGTCGTCGCCGAAGTCTGCGGCCCCGACATCGACCGCGCCCTCGCTCTCCGCGCCACCTGGGACGGCGGTGCCCTCGGCACACTCCGCCACGCGCTGAGCCAGGTCCTGCCCGAGCCCGCAGCCGGCTCCACGGAGCCCGTGCCGCCCAGGCGCCTGTCCACCGCCCACGCCTCCGCCCCCGACGCCGAGATCCACGACGCCTGGGCCCGCGGTGCCGTCGACAGCTGGGACGGACGCATCCACCCCGCCCACGGTCACTCCCTCCTGGACGCCGACTCCCAGGAACTGCGGGTCCTCGTCTGCCACGCCCAGAACCGCGTCCTCCTCCCCCTCATCGAGGAAGCCCGCACCGCCCTGATCCATCTCGTCCCCGGAATGCTGCACAAACAGCGCTTCACCCTGCGGGACTTCCGCGAGAAGGCCCGCTCCCAGCACTGGAGGGGCACCGAGGAAGCCGCCGTGCCCGATCTCGAGGAACTCGAACTCGGCGGCCTTTCCTACGCCGCCCACATGCTCGCCCTGACCACCACGCAACGTCACCGCCTGCGTACCTTGCACACAGCCCGCAACACCCTCTCCCACCGGACCCCTTTGGACCACGACGAACTCGTGTCCCTGGCGGAGGTACTGACCACGGACTGGACCGCGGACTGACCGTCACCGGCCGGCCGGCTCCACACGATGCGTCACTCACCGGTGAGTCCGCCTTCCGGTCACCCGGTGGACAGGTGGGGTTCGCCCGGGACCCTCGCCCACGACTTGGGCGACGAGGATGAGCGCGCCGACGGCGGCAACGGCGACGGTCCTGATACGGGCGTGCATGGTCCGTCAGGCGGCCCGGCGCGTCCGGTCCGCGTGGCCGCGGATGAGGTCCGCGTAGCGGTGGCCGGAGCCCTTGATGGTGCGGGTCTGGGTGGCGTAGTCGACGTGGACGAGGCCGAAGCGCTTGTCGTAGCCGTAGGCCCACTCGAAGTTGTCCAGCAGGGACCAGGCGAAGTAGCCGGCGAGCGGGGCGCCCTTGCGGGCGGCGGAGGCGCAGGCGGCGAGGTGCCGTTCCAGGTAGTCCTGGCGTTCCCGGTCGTCGATCGTGCCGTCGGGGCGGACCGTGTCGGGGAAGGCGGAGCCGTTCTCGGTGACGTAGAGCTTGCGAGCGCCGTACTCGTCGGTCAGGCGGAGGAGGAGGGTCTCGATACCGCTCGCGTCGATCTCCCAGTCCATGCCGGTGCGCGGCACGTCGGCGCGGCGGACGGTGGCGGCGCGGGGGGCCGGGCCGTCGGGGTCGGCCGTCACCACCTGCGGGAAGTAGTAGTTGAGGCCGAGCCAGTCGAGGGGGGCGGCGATGGTCACCAGGTCGCCGGGCCGCTCGGGGAGGTCGACTCCGTAGACCTCGCGCATGTCGGCCGGGAAGCCGTGGCCGTGCACGGGGTCGAGCCACCAGCGGTTGGTGTGGCCGTCCATGCGGGTGGCGGCGGCCAGGTCCTCGGGGCTGTCGGTGGCGGCGTGGATCGTGGAGAGGTTGTTGACGATGCCCACCTGGGCGCCGGGGGCGGCGGCGCGGATGGCCCGGGTGGCGAGGCCGTGACCGAGGAGCAGGTGGTAGGAGGCCCGGACGGCCGCCGTCAGGTCGGTCAGGCCGGGCGCCATCGTGCCTTCCAGGTGGCCGATCCAGGCCGAGCACAGGGGTTCGTTGAGGGTCGCCCAGTGGTGCACCCGGTCGCCGAGGCGTGCGGCGGCCGCCGAGGCGTACGCGGCGAAGTGCTCGGCGGTGTCGCGCTCCGGCCAGCCGCCCCGGTCCTGGAGGGCCTGGGGCAGGTCCCAGTGGTAGAGGGTGACGGAGGGGGTGATGCCGGCTTCGAGCAGGCCGTCGATCAGCCGGTCGTAGAAGTCGAGGCCCTTGGCGTTGACCGGGCCGTCGCCGCCGGGGACGATCCGGGGCCAGGCGAGGGACAGGCGGTAGGCGTTGGTGCCGAGGCGGCGCATCAGGCCGATGTCCTCGCGCCAGCGGTGGTAGTGGTCGCAGGCGGTGTCGCCGCGGTGGCCGTTGTCGATCGTGCCGGGGGCGCGCGCGAAGGTGTCCCAGATCGACGGCGAGCGGCCGTCCTCGGCCACGGCTCCCTCGATCTGGTACGCCGAGGTGGCCGTGCCCCACAGGAAGTCCTCGGGGAGGGCGGCATAGTCGATGGCCACGGAAGTCCTTTCGGGCGAGCGGGAGTTGTCCGGTACAGGGGGGTTGTCCGCTACGGGGGAGGTGTCCGGTACAGGGAGGCTGTTCGGTACAGGGAGGCTGTTCGGCGCGAGGGGGTGGGTCACTTGACGGCTCCCGCCGTCAGGCCGGCGACGAGGTAGCGCTGCAGGAGCAGGAAGCCGGCGACCACGGGGACGCTCACCACGAGCGAGGCCGCCATGATCTGGTTCCAGTAGACGTCGTTCAGGGTGGAGTAGCCCTGGAGGCCGACGGCGAGGGTGCGGGTGGTGTCGTTGGTCATCACCGAGGCGAAGAGGACTTCGCCCCAGGCCGTCATGAAGGCGTAGACGGCGACCGCGACGATGCCGGGGGTCGCGGCCGGGACGACGACGCGGAAGAGCGCGCCGAGCGGGCCGCAGCCGTCGACCATCGCGGCCTCGTCCAGGTCCCTGGGCACCGAGTCGAAGTAGCCGATCAGCATCCAGACGGAGAACGGGAGGGAGAACGTCAGGTACGTCAGGATCAGGCCGCCGCGCGAGCCGAACAGGGCGATGCCCGTGGCGTTGCCGAGGTTGACGTAGATGAGGAACAGCGGGAGGAGGAAGAGGATGCCGGGGAACATCTGCGTCGACAGCACGGTCACGGTGAAGACGCGCCTGCCGCGGAAGGTGTAGCGGCTGACCGCGTAGGCGGAGAAGACCGCGATCACCACCGAGCAGACGGTCGCCGCGCCCGCCACGATCAGCGAGTTCAGGAAGTAGCGGGCGAGCGGGACCGTGGACCAGATGTCGATGTACGGGCGGATCGTCACCTCGCTCGGCAGCCAGCGGAATTCTCCGGTGACGTCCGGGAGCGGCTTCAGCGAGCTGGAGACCATGACGTACACCGGGACCGTCACGAAGCCGGTGAGCAGGGTGAGGAAGATCCGCCGGGACCACAGGAACGAGCGGGGCGGGGCCATCGGGGAGGCGGTCGCGGTCCTCGGGGAGCTAGGCATGCGAAGGCCTCCGTCGGCGCGAGGTGAGGACGAGGTACACGCCCGTCACGACCAGCAGGAACAGCAGGAGCAGGACGGACATCGCGGAGCCGGTGCCGAAGTTCCAGGTGACGAAGGACGCCTGGTAGATGTGGACCGAGATGAGGTCCGCGGCCTCCGGGGCGGTCCTGCCGAACAGGACGAACGGGGTGTTGAAGTCGTTGAACGTCCACAGGAACAGGACCAGCACCAGGACCTGGTTGACCGGGCGCAGCGACGGCAGGGTGATGCGGCGGACCTGCTGGATCATCCCGGCCCCGTCGAGGGCGGCGGCCTCGTACAGCTCGCGGGGGATGTTCTGCAGGCCGGCCATGACGATGAGGAAGGCGAACGGCCAGCCCTTCCACACGGAGACGGTCAGCAGCGCGACGAAGCTGTTGTCGCCGATCAGCCAGAAGGACGGCTTGTCGGTGAGGCCGAGCTGGTCGTGCAGGACGTGGTTCACCAGGCCGTTGTCGTGCTGGAACATGAACACCCAGGTGATGACGGCGGCGTAGACCGGCAGCGCGTACGGCACCAGGAACAGGGCGCGGAGCAGGCCGCGGCCGCGGAAGGTGTCCTGCAGGTAGATCGCGGCGGCGGTGCCGAGGATCCAGCACAGGCCGACCGACAGCACGGTGAAGGCGAGGGTGACGAAGAAGGAGTGGAGCAGGGCCGCGCCGACGGGGGCGTCGAAGTCCACCGACACCTTGTAGTTGTCGAGGCCGGCCCAGGGGGCGGTGCCCCAGTCACGGATGTGGAACTGGGTGAGTTCCTTGAAGCTCATCACGATGCCGATCACCATCGGCACCAGGTGGACGAGGAGTTCGAGGAGGAGGGCGGGCAGGAGGAGCAGGTACGGCAGTCCGATGCGGCGGATCCGCCCGGTGCGGCGGCGGGGGCCGGGTTCCGCACCGGAGGAGGTCTTCCGCGCGGCGGTCTCCGCGGTGGGGGCAGTGGCGGTCATGGCGGTGTTCGGGCTCACTTCTCGGGCATCTGCTGCTGGGCCTTGGTGAGGGCTGCCCTGACCGATGCGGTGGTCACCTCGCGGCCGCCGGCGGCGTCGGCGAACAGGTCCTTGACGGCCGTGCCGACGGCGGTCTCGAACTGGGACTCGTCGGGGACCTGCGGGAGGGCGACGGCGCTCTCGGCGAGGGTGTCCTTCAGGACGGAGGTGGCGGGGGAGTTGAAGGCCGCGTCCTCCTGGGCCGCCTTGACCGGCGGGATGGAGCCGTAGGCCGTGTTGAGGATCTTCTGCTCGGCGTCGCTGGTCATGAACTTCACGAAGTCCGTGGCGCCGTCGATGTTGTCGCTGTTCTCGAAGACGGCGAGGTTGATGCCGGCGACCATCGAGTTGACCTGCTTGCCGGGGCCCGGGGTGCCGGACTGCACGGGGACGGGGGCGATGCCGTAGGCGTCGTCGGGCATGCCCTGGGACGTGAGGTTGGCGGAGGCGGACTGCCAGAGCAGCATCGCCGTCTTGCCCTTGGCGAAGTCGCTCACGGACTGGTTCTGGGCGTACTCGGCGTTGCCCGGGGCGATGATCTTGTCCTTGGCCATGAGGTCGACGTACTGCTTGACCGCGGTGACGGCACCGTCGTTGGTGAAGTCGGGCTTGCCGTCGGCGGTGAAGAAGTCGGCGCCGTGCTGCTTGGCGAAGACGAAGGCGTGGTGGATGTTCTCGGAGGGGTTCGACCCCTCCACGCCCATCCCCCACTTGCCGTCCCCGGAGACCTTCTTGCCGGCGGCGACCAGTTCGTCCCAGGTGGCGGGGGGCGCGTCGACACCGGCGTCGGCCAGCATCCGCTTGTTGTAGTAGAGGGCGTACGCCATCGAGTACAGCGGGACCGCGGCCGGGTCCTGGCCCTCGGCGCCGGTGGAGCCGAGGGCCAGGACCCGGC
>NZ_LIRG01000378.1:7275-7447 GCF_001419695.1 Streptomyces prasinopilosus | reverse complement strand
GTGGTCCTTGCTGCGCAGGCGCTGGGTGAGCCGGTTGTGGACCTGCGCGACGATCCTGAACTCGGCGTCGAACTGGAGGAGGACCGACTCGGTCTTCGGTTTGCGCAGCGGCACCGATCCCGAGGCGTTGCCGGCGAGCGCCGAGTGGTCCGAGGCCGGCCCGCCGGTGCCG